>CAYZVG010000317.1:0-3935 GCA_964481595.1 uncultured Occallatibacter sp.
TTTTCTCAGAGCCGTACTTGGGATTGGCGCTGACGTGAATCACTTCCTTGGGATTGCCAAGAGCGTCAGTCAAACCGTCGCGCTCGAAGAGCAGGTCGTTCAGATCGCCGAGAATTGCGCCCAGGTTTTTGCCGGTTGTGATTGCGCCCCATCCGCCGATGGAGTGGAAGCGCACGGCCACTGCGCCCTCCGGCAGCAGCGACGGAGTTTCATCGCCAACAACACTGTAGGGATGGTCGATGCCCAGAACAAAGAAGTTCGCGTTGTCCGCGGCGGTCTTGCCGTCTTTGCGGGCGCGGCCGGCGGTGGCGTATTCGTAGGCTCCGATAATGTGCTCGGGGCGGAAGTCGCGCGAGCCGAGGCCGTAGCTGCCGCCAAGGAAGCGCGGCACCTGGGCCAGCTCAACTTTAGGCAAGCCGCTGGTTCCCTGCACTGCTTTTGAAAACGCGGTGCGAATGTCACGGCCCAGTGGATTGTCGCCGGAGAGCGCTTCGTCGGTGCGTTCGAGGATGATGACGTTCTTCTTGCCTGCGAGTGCGGCCACAATAGCCGCCTCAGGGAAAGGCCGAATTACATTGACGTGAACAGAGCCCACGCTTGCATTGCGCGTTTGGCGCAGGTAATCGACGGCAGCTTCAATGTTCTCTGCCGCAGAACCGAGCGCGACAAACACCGTGTCCGCATCTTCAGTTTTGTACTTGGTGACAAGGCCGTACTTGCGGCCGGTTAGCTCAGCGAAATCCTCATAGGCTTTTTCAAGGAAGCCGAGAATGGGCTCGGCGAAGTTGTTGCGCCGGGCCACGATGCCCTGCATGTAGTGTTCCTGGTTCTGCACGGGACCAAGCAGCACGGGATTGGTGAGATCCATCATCTTGGGCACGCGGCGGCGCGTGGGTCCAAACAAAACGCGCTGCGCCGGGGTGGGACACTCGATGATGTCGTCGGGCGCGCCCAGATACAGGCGGATCAGCTCCGACTCATGCTTGTAGAAGGTGCGCTCAAGGTGCGTGGTGAGAAAGCCGTCCATGATGTTCATGCCCGGCGTGAGCGAAAGCTCGGTAACGCGGCGCAGAATCAGGGCCTGGTCGGCGGCCTGCTGCGCGTCCTTGCCAAACAGCATGATCCATCCGGTGTCGAGCGCTCCATAAATATCGTCGTGGCCGCAGTGCACGTTGAGCGCGTGCTTGGTGAGCGCGCGCGCGCCCACTTCAAGCACCATGGTAGAGCCTTTGCCGGGCGCGTGGTAGTACTGCTCCACGCCGTAGACAACGCCCTGGCCTGAGGTAAAGTTGACCACACGCTTGCCGCACACCGAGTGGGCAATTGCGCCACCCTGGGCCGCGTGTTCGCCCTCAGTCTCAATGGCAATCGTGTTGCTGCCGAACACATTCAAGTGGCCTTCGGCATAGGCCTGCTGGAACAGCTCGCCGCCCTCGGTGGAAGGGGTGATCGGGTAGAACACGCCCGCGTCGGCAATGCGTGTTTCGGTGTGGTACGAAACCAGTTGGTTTCCATTCGCGGTAACCCGGATGCCGGGGAAGCGTGGAGCAGCAGTCATGAATCCCTCTCAGTGAGCTCTGATCTATATCGTCTTCTGGGCCGTCTTATGGGCCGTCTTCTGGGCCGTCTTCAGATTGCGTCGCACACCACGCCCGGAGATGCCGTCTGACGGTATCCGAGCGCAATCGCGCCGCGCGTAAGGGTTGCCTCTATGCCAAAAGCCTCATCGGCAAGAGAAAACGATCATCCTTGCAAGTGTAATGGCCGTAACGGAGACAAGGAAACTTACGGGGAAGATTCCTGGTTCCCGACCTATAGAAAGTATGCACCCAGGACAAATGATCTGTATATCGGGATGGAGTACAAAATATCACAATATGATACGCGTGGGAAGCGGCTGGCTAAACAGTCAGGCCAGGGCGCCAGCTTTGTCCTCGACAGCACAGATTCCGCATCCCGATCCCAGATGCGCAAGGCCGGCTCGCCACCTCCCCGTCTTCCCCTCATGCGCTACCATAAACACTAAAGAGAGGCGTGCATGTTCGTTGTTGTGTGGCAGTTCGAGGTTGCCGAAGAAAAGATTGCCGGCTTTGAAGCCGCTTATGGCCCTGAAGGCGAGTGGGCGCGGCTCTTCCGCATTTCTCCCAGCTATCTTGGCACAGAACTTCTGCACGACGCATACGTCCCCGGCGCCTACCTGACGATCGACCGCTGGGCAAGCGAAGCCGACTTCCGCGCGTTCCGCAAAGCTCACGATGCCGAGTACGAAGTCCTGGACCGGCTGTGCGACGCGCTCACCAGCCGCGAAACCCGCATCGGCGCTTACACGGTTTAAGGTGTTTCAAGCAGGAGCACGTGCTTGTGGAACTCCGTTCCGGCCAGAAACTCGATGCCCTTGTCGAACGTGGCCAGCACGCCGTTTTCCTTGATCGCAAGTCCCAGCAAATAGGCATCGGTCACCTGTTGATGGCCGAAGATTCTTGCGGCAAACGGCGCAGTGAGAGATGCCCAACTTTCGGTGATCGGCCAATAGCGATAGCCGGCCCGCGCCGCAAGGTCGGCCAGCACCGCACCTGCTTGATGAAAGCTATTGCCTCCAAAACGCATTGCGGGATTGGTCACGATCCTGACAAAACCAGCTTCAGTCAGAGGACACACACCCCACTCGTCGCGCTTCAGGGAAGCGAACCAATTGTTTGCCTTGCGATGGTGCTCATGCTCCTCGCTGAGCAAAGCAATCAGCACATTCAGGTCAAGCAGGAACCTCTTACTCAAACTCGTCCTCCGAGAACTGCTTCACCCTCTGCGAAGTGATGACCCGTCCGGTTCTAGGAAGAAGCGGAAGCCCATTCGGCGACCGCCTGATTTCAAATTCCGGCTCCGCTGAGGCCAGCCGCGCCTTTGCAATCAGCTCGTCGATGGCAGCGCTCAGCGTAAGCCCCCGCGCGCGGGCATAAAACATGGCGAATTCATGGGTTTCGTCGGGAAGGGCGATGGTGGTTCTCATAACCGAAGTATGCATCAATTCTCATAGTGATGCAATTTGTAATATACGATGCAGTTTAAGATGCCGATGCGCTGCATTTTTGAAGATCGCTTTGGTATTTTTCAAACTGTCTTTCTTGCGGCATTGTGAGCTGTGGCACACGACCGAGACTCTTCTCTCTTTCTTCGCTATTTTATTCTGTCAATTCGTCTACCCTCCTGCTACAATTCCTTCGAATTCCAATTCTGCCTAGGCCGTTTCCTTTTGGGAAAGCTTGTAATGCGCCGGGCTAGACCGTTTTACCAAGGAGCCCTGCCCATGGCCATCGCCGACGACCGCGCCAAAGCCGTAGAACTTGCACTTGCCCAAATCGAAAAGCAATTCGGAAAGGGTTCCATCGTTCGCCTTGGCTCGCGAGAAGCCCTGCTGCCCATTGCTGTTATCTCTACCGGGTCGATTAGTTTCGACGCTGCTCTAGGCGTGGGGGGTGTGCCGCGCGGACGTGTGACGGAGATCTACGGGCCTGAGTCTTCAGGCAAAACAACGATCACGCTGCAGATTATTGCAGAAGCACAACGGGCTGGCGGGCTGGCGGCCTTTGTGGACGCTGAGCACGCGCTGGACCCGGCCTATGCCAAGAGGCTGGGCGTGGATACGGACAACTTGCTGGTGTCGCAGCCGGACTCAGGCGAACAGGCTCTCGAGATCACCGAAGCGCTGGTACGCTCAGGCGCGATTGACGTGCTGGTGCTGGATTCAGTGGCGGCGCTGGTGCCCAAGGCCGAGCTGGACGGCGAGATGGGCGACTCGCATGTCGGCCTGCAGGCGCGGCTCATGTCGCAGGCGCTGCGCAAGCTGACGGGCACGGTGTCAAAGTCGCGCACCGCGCTGATTTTCATCAACCAGATTCGCGAGAAGATCGGCGTGATGTTCGGCAATCCCGAGACCA
>CAYZVG010000318.1:0-3922 GCA_964481595.1 uncultured Occallatibacter sp.
CCGCTGCTCCCGGACGCATGGTTTTAAATCCGGCGGCAAGAGCGCCAAAGATGGTGGGCAGTGTCTTGATTAGCGTAATCAATCCCGCCGCGGCCACCGCGCCCGCGCCCATCGGCTTAATGTAGGTGGCCCACAGGTCGCCCGGCTCCATCTGTGCAATGGGAACCAGCCCAGGGTAGATGGGGTGCTGCAGCTCTTTGCCGAAGAAGTAAATCAGCGGCATCACCACTAGCCAGGAGAAGACGCCGCCGGCAAAGATCACGCCTGCCACCTTGGGCCCGATGATGTAGCCCACGCCCAGGTACTCCGATGTGGCGTCGGCGTTGATCGACGATCCCTTCAGCACATGTTGCGGCCCAAAGTCCGGCCGGTACTCCGGCGCGCTCGGCCACGCCCCAAACAGGTTTTTGTTCTGGAAGAAGGTGTACAAGCCGCCCAGGCCAAGCCCCAGAAATACGCGGCTGGCCAGCGATCCGCCCCGCTCTCCGGCAATCAGCACATCGGCGCAGGCCGTGCCTTCGGGATAAGGCAGCGCACCGTGCTCCTGCACAATCAGTTGGCGGCGTAGCGGGATCATGAACAGCACGCCCAGCCAGCCGCCAATCAAGGCCAGCATAAAAATCCGCGAGTACTCCATGTCGAATCCGAGAAAAATAAGTGCCGGCAGCGTGAAGATAACGCCCGAGGCAATCGATTGCCCCGCGTTGCCCGTGGTCTGCACAATGTTGTTCTCAAGAATCGACGAGCGCCCAAAGGCGCGCAATATGCTGATCGACAGCACCGCAATGGGAATCGAGGCAGCCACGGTGAGCCCAGCGCGCAGGCCCACATACACCGTTACGGCGCCGAAAATGATCCCGAAAAACGAGCCCAGCAGGATGGCGCGGAGCGTAAACTCCGGCGGTTTCTCACTGGCCGGTACAAACGGTTGAAAATCAGGCACAGGCAGCCCTCCAGATCGTTACTAATCCAACAAAATAAGAATTCCCTGAAGGCCGAGTGTAGCAGCGCAAGCGGCTCTGCGTCACAGTCCCGCGCGCTTCATCAGGTCGTCCACTGCTTCCTGCTCATCCTCAATCTCAATCCGCAGTCCCGCTGTCTCAATCCTTAACGAATCGCCCATCGCGCCCAATCGCACACGATCCTTCTGTGTAGTAATCAGCGCTTCTCCACCGGCCGCGTTTGCCGCCGCGCGCAACCGCTCCAGGTCGCCCGCCGTGTAGCGGTGATGATCGGGGAAGGCAATTCGTTCGGCAAGCATCAGTCCTGCCGCCTCTAGTCCGTCGAAAAACTGCTTGCTTCTGGCAATGCCGCAGAAGGCCACCACTGGCCCCCCCATTCGTGGTGTATCGATGCGCGGCAGATCCATGTGCCTGCGCAGCCGCAAAATCGCTCCCAGCCATCCGCGCGCTTTCAGCTTCTTTTCTGTCTCTGCGTCGCCAGCAGGGATAGCCACGATGTCCGCGCGCCGCATCGCGCTCATTGGCTCACGCAGGTTGCCTGCCGGCAGCAGATGATCGTCAAAATCCCGCGCATCCAACAGAAGAATGTTCACATCGCGGTGTAACTGCCGATGCTGATAGCCATCGTCCAGCAGATGCACCTGGGCCGCATGAGAAGCCTCGGCCAGCCTCCCGGCCTCGTATCTTTGCGCGGCCACAAACACCGGAACCCCGGTCTCCCGCGCAATCAGCAGCGGCTCGTCGCCAAACTCCTCCGCCGAGCCCCCGATATCCACGCGCATCGCCTTCGCGCTTTGCCGTCCGTAACCGCGCGAGAGAACGTCCACCGCAAGTCCGCGTTGCTTTAGAGCACGTGCCAGCGCAATCGTGAGTGGAGTTTTCCCTGAGCCGCCCGCCGATAGTCCACCGATGCTGATCGTCGGCAAGCCCAGCCGCCGCACCTGCTCAATTCCAGCGCTCAGCCCTGCTTCGCGCGCCGCCAGCGCCAGCCGATAGAGCGGCTTCAGCGGCAGCAGCAATCGCCGTGCCGGCCAGGCCCCGCTCACAATCCACGCTCCTGTTCGGCAGACCCAAGGAGCGCGCCGATCGCCTTCACGCACCGCGCCGTCGCTCCCGCCTGCTCGTCAAACACCTTCCGCGCCCGTCGCCCCATCGCTTCGGCTTGCTCTCTGTCTTGCAGTAGCTCAATCAGCGCCGCCGCCAGCGCCTCTCGCGGCGCAATGCGCAGCGCGTCATGCGCAAGCAGGTCCTCGGTAATGGCGCGGAAGTTTTCGTAGTTCGGCCCCATCACCACCGGAACGGCAAACTGCGCCGGCTCCAGCGGATTGTGCCCGCCCGCCGCGGCAACGCTTCCGCCAACAAACGCAACCGAAGCCAGCGAGTAAACCGAAGCCAGCTCGCCAATCGTATCCAGCAGCACAATCTGGCCGGGAACCAGCCCACCGCACCGCTCCAGCTCCGACCGCTTGATCCAGACCACGCCCGACTGCTCCAGCAGCGCGGCCACCGCAGCAAACCGTTCAGGATGCCTCGGCGCAATCACCATCGCCAGGTTCGGGTCGGCGGCCAGCATCTGCGGCCAAGCCTCCAACAGCGCCGCCTCCTCGCCATCGAGCGTGCTGCCTGCAACCACCATGCGCAGATCGCCCGCCAGCGACTTCAGCCGCCTGGTTGCGTCGGCTTCCGCAGCCGCGCGCACGTCGAACTTCAGATTCCCCGCAACCGTAACCCGCTCCGGTCTGCACCCAATCGTCGTCAGCCGCTCGGCGTCCGTGGGGCTTTGCGCCAGCACACGCGCAAGGCGGCCAAGAATCGGCGTCCAACACCGGCGCAGCATCCGGTAGCGCGGCCACGAGCGGTCGGAGATGCGCGCGTTCACCACCACCACTGGAACGCCTCGGCGAAAGCAGCCGGTCAGCAGATTAGGCCAGAACTCCGTTTCGGCCAGTATCAGCATTCGCGGCCGCAGCGCCTTCAAATGCGCGCCAACCGCCCACGGCAAGTCCAGCGGACAGTAGAAGACCCGCTCCGCGCCAAATCGCTGCCGCGCCAGCTCCTGCCCGGTGCGCGTCGTCGTTGAAATCACCACCTGAAACCCGTCGAAAGCGGCATCCAGTTCGCCCACCAGCCGGCTCACAGCCAGAACCTCGCCCACTGACACGGCGTGCAGCCAGATCGTCGGCCGGCGCGGTTGAATGCGCACCCGCCCCAGCCGCTCGCCCATCCCTTCGCGGTACTTGTGCGTGGTGGCCATCTTCCACAGCCACCACGGCGCGCCAACCACCAGAGCCGCCACCAGCGCCGCGTTGTAAAAAATCAAAATCATGTGTGACGGGCGCGCCTTTCAGCAGTCCAATCTAAAATGATACAGTCGAGCACGATGAAAACCCTGGGCAGAATCTCGCTGTTCGTCTTGGGGTTGGCCGTGCCCGTGCTGGCAAGCGACCATACCCCGCCTCCCGTCCAGCCGGCCACATCCTTTGCCGCCGTCGAGGTGCATCAGGACGAGAAGGTCGCCATCGCCGCCGAGCCCTATGACACCAGGGAAAAAGAGTCCATCTTCCGCATTGATTATCTAGCCCACGGCGTCATGCCCGTCCGTCTCATCGTCACTAACTTGGGCGACCGGCCCATCTCCCTCAAAGAAGCGCGCATCCTCTTCCAGACCGCGGCCGGAGACCGCATCCAGGCCGCCGAGCCTGAGGATGTCGATCGCCTCATGACGCGCAAGGAACGCGAAGGCTCCAGCATCCCCATGCCCGGCCCCCTGCCCAAGATCCATCTCAAGCCCAAGGCCAGCAACAAAGACATTGAGGCGGACTTCGACGAATTCGAATATCAGGCTTTGGCCGTGGAACCGCACACCACCCGCGCCGGTTTCCTCTTCTACGATGTCAGCGATCTCAGCCATCCCTTGAAGGGCGCCAAGCTCCATCTGCACGCACTGCGCAACGCCGATG
>CAYZVG010000319.1:0-3916 GCA_964481595.1 uncultured Occallatibacter sp.
CATGCGCTGTATAAGCGCGACGTGGAATACGTGGTAAAGGACGGCGAGGTGATCATCGTCGATACCTTCACGGGCCGCCTGATGCCGGGCCGGCGCTGGTCAGACGGGCTGCACCAGTCGATTGAAGCCAAAGAGGGCGTGAGCATCCGCAAAGAAGATCAGACGCTGGCGACGATCACCTTCCAGAACTACTTTCGCCTGTACAAGAAACTGAGCGGCATGACCGGTACGGCGGAGACCGAGGCGGCTGAGTTCGAGAAGATCTACAAGCTGGAGATCGTGGTGATCCCCACCAACAAGCCGATGCTGCGGCTTGAGAATCCCGACGTTGTGTACCGCACGGAAAAGGAAAAATACACCGCGGTAGCCACGGACATTGCGCAACTGCACGAAAAGGGGCAGCCGGTGCTGGTGGGCACCACGTCGATTGAAAAATCGGAGCGGCTGTCGAAGATTCTGGTGCGCAACGGCGTGCGCCACGTAGTGCTGAACGCCAAGTTCCACGAGCGCGAAGCGGAGATTGTGGCCCAGGCCGGCCGGTTGGGGATGGTGACGATTGCCACCAACATGGCCGGACGTGGAACCGACATTCTGCTGGGCGGCAATGCGGACTTTTTGACCCGCAAGGAACTGGTGGACAAGAAGAAGGCGCGGTCAATCAGCGCGGCCGAGGGAGCCATCAATCCCATGGCGCCGGCGGGCTTTCAGCGTTTTTACTACCAGGGGCAGGAGTTCGAGGTTGGCGACGCAGACTGGGTGGAGGCCAACCGCTCGCACGCGGCGGATGCGCAAAAGGAACATGACGATGTGATTGCGGCAGGCGGGTTGTTCATTCTGGGCACAGAGCGGCACGAGTCGCGGCGCATCGACAACCAGCTTCGCGGGCGCGCCGGCCGTCAGGGCGACCCCGGCGAATCGCGCTTCTATCTGTCGCTTGAAGACGACCTGATGCGCATCTTCGCCAAGCAGTGGGTGAGTACGCTGCTGGAACGGCTGGGCATGGAAGAAGGCGTGCCTATTGAGTCGAGGATGATCTCAAAGCGCATTGAAGGCGCGCAGAAGGCGGTTGAAGGACAGAACTTCGAATCGCGCAAACACCTGCTTGAGTACGACGACGTGATGAACAAGCAGCGCGAGGCGGTTTACGGACTGCGCCGCCAACTGCTTGAAGGCGTGGAACAGCGTGAGCTGATTCTGGAAGATTATGTAGGCGGAATCCTGAGCAGCCTGCTGGATGAGTTCGCCGGCGAGAAGGTTCGCCCCGACCAGTGGAACATCAAAGGACTTGAGACGAAGCTTATCGACCACTTCGGCCTGGACCTGCAGAATAGCGAGATCAAGCCGCCGGAGATCAGCCGCCATGAACTGGGCGAGGAGATCTTCGAGAAGCTCAAGGAGCACTACGCGGCCAAGGAAAAGATTCTGGGCGAGCAGACCATGCGCTATCACGAGCGGATGGTGATGCTGAGCGTGATCGACGGTCTGTGGAAAGAGCATCTGCTCTCGATGGACCACCTGAAGGAAGGCATCGGACTGCGCGGCTATGCGCAGCAGGACCCGCTGGTGGCGTACAAGCGCGAGTCCTACGACATGTTTGAGGCCATGATGCTGAAGTTCCAGGAAGACACAGTGCGCTTCCTGTTCCGGATGCAGATTCTTGGGCCCGACGGCGAGCCGATGGATGGAACGCCGGTAAGGCCTCGTGGTCCGGTTCCGAGTGCGCCGCCGGTAGCCAGCGCGGCGCGGCCGATGACCATTGAGGGCGAGCCGCAGGAGGTGTCGATACCGACGCGCCGGGCTTCAACGACCATCGATGCTCTGGAGAAGGAGTTCCACCGCAAGAAGCAGCGTGAGCTTGAGGCGGCGAGCCGCTCGGGCGCGGGCGATGCGAGCCTGCCCACGCAGCGCAAGACCGGCGACAAGGTGGGACGCAACGATCCTTGCCCCTGCGGCAGCGGGAAGAAGTATAAGAAATGTCACGGGGCGGAGAAGTAAGGCTCTGACCGCTTGATTTCGTTCCCTGAGGTTTGTACCTTCCCACCCATTCGCTAAAAAAGCGAATGGATGGGGCACAGGGCTGATACACATTCATACGGTCAGAGACCCCGCTTCTTGCGCGGCGTTCAGAGCGCACGATCATGACGGCGCGTCCGATGGGCTGTTGGGTGCTCTTGCGCGGGCGCGCTATTTGCCGAAGAGGCTGAAGCCTTTTTTGCGCTTCTTTTCTTCCGGAAGACCGCAGGCGGTTCTGGCCATATTTCGGATAGCAATCGCGAGCGCCGAGTCCTCCATCGCAATTGGAGAGGCGGACTCCTGGGTTCTGCGCGCGGTGGAGTAGTCGTCTGGAATCTTCCAATGCGCGGGCCGCGTAAGCGCTTTCGTGATCTGATTGTCGTCAAACAAAAGCATGCTTGCCGTGTAGCGGTTGAGCACAATCTGCAGGCTGCGGCCGCGCATGGCGAAGTACTGCGAGATGAAGCGATTCGCATTGCGCAGTTCGGAGACGCCGACTTGAGTTACCAGGTAGATTGTCGAGGACTCGTCGAAGAGCGATGAGTCCATCAGGTCGATCCGCGATCCGACATCGACAATGACATAGTTGAAGTTCTGGCGGGCGACTGCGAGGAGTTTGTCGAAGGCCTCGAGTGGAGGTGCTTCTTTAGGGAACTCGTTGGGCGCGGCGAGCACCGAAAGACCCGAGGAGTGCTTGGTAATGAGGGTATTGAGGAAGCTGCTGTCGAGCCGGACGTGATCGCGCAGGGCATTGGCCGTGGAATAATTGGTGGCCATGCCAAGGTTGATAGCGGCATCGCCGAGCGGCAAGCCCAAATCGATGAGCAAGGTGCTTTGGTTGGACTCGATCGAAACGGAGAGGGCGAAGTTGGAGGAGATGGAGGTGACGCCGCAGCCGCCTTTGCAGCCGAGAAACACGAACACCTGGCCAGTCACTCGTACCGGCGCAACCTGGACCGGGGCAGCCTGGGAAATGGAGGCACGTGTGAGGGCGCCTGCGACTTCGGCGGGCATCAACGGAAGGGTAAAGTACTCGCGCGCGCCGACGCGCATAAAGCGCACCGCTTGTTTTACGTCGGCCTCTTCGGAGTAGAGCATGACGCTGGCCGAACCCGCGCTGCGGATGCGCGCCACCAGATCGAAGACAAAATCGGGGTCGCAATCGGCGTCGATTATCACGACATCGAATTGCTTGCCGAAGGTCTCCGGCACTTCATCAAGGTTTTTCGGGTAGGAATTGAACTCACGGATCTCAGTGCTTTGGCGTCCGGATAGTACGCTCATGAACGCCCTGCGACGGTCTTCGTCGGGGCCGATCAGAGCTACCGATACCGTACTCTTCATCGGTGTATCGGGGATTTGGCGTTGCTCCTGTTCGCCCCCCATACCGTTCCCAGATTCCATATATCCAATCCTATCCTAACAAGGACCGGATTGAGCCCCTTTCTTGACGCGTCCCCTCGGTCAAACCACTGGATTTCGAGTGACATGGCGTCTGCCGCAATAGTTCCTATTACCCGAGTAATGTTACTCAAGTAGGGGAGCAGGACACGGCAGCACAAACTGAATACCAGAGGCCTGGGAATCAAATCGGGCCCTCGCAAGGGAGAGGGTGGCAGTTTTGCTCGACCCTCCCGCGATGCGCCGAGGTAATGTCTTATCGGGCGTTTGTCGCGCGGATTTCAGTGCCCTCGTGAGCAAAATCCAACGGCGAGAGCCTGAAATCCGCGCGATCTGGGGAACTAGGGTGTACCGGCCTATAGCGGCGGGCCGCGCCGGGAGCCATTTTTTCACAGTTCAAGAAGCGAGGAGTGACGCCGAAATGGGGAAAAATGGCCCCGTCCCTTCGGGTTGCGGCGAAAATCCGGCCATACTTCATTCTCGCCCTTGACGGTGGACCCGC
>CAYZVG010000320.1:0-3910 GCA_964481595.1 uncultured Occallatibacter sp.
CATGGAGCGCGCGGCGTATCGCGTGCACTCCGATCCAGTAGCCGGAGCCTTCATCACCCAGGCGAGAGCTCCATCCGCCAGCGGATTCGCGGGTCCCGTCGGGCGCGCGGCCGATCGTATTGGAGCCAGTACCGGCAATCTGCAGAATGCCCGGCCCTCCGTGGAAAGCGGCGTCGAGAGCGATGACTTCGTCACCCACAACCTCAGATTTTTCGACGCCAAAATCGTTGAAGACCGCGGTGATCCACTCCGTGATGCCGGGCATGGATGCACTGGCCACGCCGCAGGATGCCGCCTGCACGCCTTTCACGCTGGCCCGCGCAAAGACATCTTTGAGCAACGCGCGCAGATTGGCTTCGGCAGCTTCGGCACCAACACGCAGCCTCTTGATGGACCCATTGTGTCCGCTCCCTATAACCTTTCCGTCGGCCACAATCGCCGCCCTAGTGTTGGTGCCGCCGCCGTCAATTCCCAGGATCACACTCATTTCTTACTTTCCTTTTCGATTTTTTATTTTTCGGGCACGCTGTCGGCCGCAGCACCACCATCGCGCAAGGTCGCCGACAGGATATTCAGGTTCCCGTCTGACTTCGGCGGATGAAGACCAAGCAAATGCGCCATCCATGGATACATGTTCACGTTATCAAACGGAGCGACTGTCTTACCTTCAACGATGTCGGGGCCTGCGGCAAAGAAGCTGGCCTTCATCTCGGGCATTTTGCGGGGATCAAAGCCGTGCATGCCCGCTGTGGGATGGTGATCGGGTTGCCCGGGCGCGGGAGCGCGAGCACGAATCGCGAACGGTCCGGTAGCTACAACAACCGGATCGCCCTCGCGCGGATTCTGATTGAAGTTCAGGCCCGCAGGAACGTCCTTCAGCCGGTAGACCACAAACTGCGATGACGCTTTCTTGAGCTGGTTGTATACGCGGGCGCGAGCTTCCTCGGTATTGCCATAGAGCAGCGGCCCGGCAACTTCGAACCCAGTGAGATCGGCGAACTGGTCGAGGTTGATCCAGTCGCCTTCGGACTTGACCATGCCGTGATCGCTGACAACGACCAGGTCGATGGGCAAGCCAGTGGCCTTGAGCGCGGCTCGAAGCTGGCCGATCAGCGCATCCATCTTGAGTTCTGCCGCGCGTGTTTCCCGCGCGTCGGGACCGAAATCGTGGCCCTCATGGTCGGGTTCGGAAAAATAGATGGTGATGAAATGCGGACGATCCGCTGCGGGCAGACGGAGCAGCGCTGCGGTATCGTCGATGCGCGCCTGTTGGCTCTCCGGCGTGGACTCGGTCTTGCTGTCGAACGTTGCGTAGTAGGATGGCCGGAACCCGGCGATCTTAGCCTCAGAGCCAACCCAGAAGAGGCTTGCCGTTCGCATTCCCTGGCTCTCGGCCAGGCTCCACAATGGAACTCCGCCGTACCAGGAGCCATCGGTGACGGCTTGCTGATCGTTCATCGAATAGCGCGCGTGGCGTGCGGGATCGAAAAAAGTGTTGGCGACGATGCCGTGGTGCTCGGGATACAGGCCGGTGACGATAGTGAAGTGGTTGGGGAACGTGAGCGACGGGAAACTGGGGAACATGCCTTCTGTCGCCCACACGCCCTGCCTGCCGAGGGCCAGCAGATGCGTGGCGTTGTCGCGCTTGGCGTAGTCCCAACGAAAACCGTCGAGCGAAACCAGCACGAGATAGTGCTGGCTCTGCGCCCAGGCAGAGTTGGGCCCGTTGTCGACATGGGTGAGTGGCAGAACGGGATTGAAGCCGTCTGCCTGCCCTGCAACTAACCGCGGGGCGGCAACCAGCCCGATGGCCGACAAGACTGTGGCAAGAGTGAGCCGGAACAGGGCGCGCAATTGCATTGAGAACACCCCCGCACCAGATTAACGCAGGAAGTATCGACGCGGCTGGCAGGTTTTGGCTACTCGAAGATGCGGGCCCATGTCATGCGCGCCATGCCCACCGCCAGGATTGCGAGCTTTTGCAATGACGGTACGCTGGCGCGGCTCGAAAACACATCGTAGTCTGCGCGGCGGATGCGCTTGAGGAGCGCGTGGTAGACGGAAACCAATACCCAGAGAGCGGGACGGCTTGCGGGATCGACGAGCGGCAGAAGTTCGCGCGCAGAACGGTAGTAGTGCTCGGCGCGCTGGCCGATGCCTGCCAGCAGTGCGCGCTCATTGGGCGTGGGCGGCGCCGCCGGATCTCGATGAAGCAGCGAATCTAGTGAAACCGAGTGTGCAGCGAGATCTTCGAGCGGCAAATAAACGCGATTGCGCGCCGCGTCCTCAGCAACGTCACGCAGAATGTTGGTGAGCTGGAAGGCAACTCCGGTTTCCTCAGCCAGCTTTTCGGTGCGTGGATCGCGGTAGCCGAAGATGTGGATGCAAACCAGGCCCACAACCGATGCCACAAGGTAGCAATAGCGGTAGAGGTCGGCAAAGGTGGCGTAAGTATCGGGCGCGCCAGTGGGCGAGTGGTCGAGATCCGCCGCAGAAGCCTCTTCCAAATCCATCGACACGCCGGCCACGAGTTCGTCAAGCAGCTCAATCGGAATGTTGAAGCGAGCTGTCGCATCGCGCACGGCAAGAAAGACCTGATCGCTTGTAGCCGCTCCGCCGGCAGCTTGATGCCATGCCTCCAGCCAGCGATCGAGCTGGGACCGGCGCACTTCGCGCGACAGGGATTCATCGTCGGCCAGATCGTCGGCCCGGCGCATGAAGGCATAGATGGCGCAGATGGCGTTGCGGCGCGCGACGGGCAGCGCGACGAAAGCGTAGTAGAAGTTTTTGGCTTCGCGTTTGGCAATCGACCGGCACAGGGCGTAGGCGCGGGCCAGTTTGATTTCTTGCGATGGATCGGTCTGGGTCAAGCGGCCTTTCCTGTAGATTGTGAACCGAGGCGTAAGAAGGTCAGCGCCTTGCAAGCAAGCGCCCGCAGCGCGAGTGCGAACTTCGTCCGCCTGGAGATGGCCGGCCGTGCGCTGAGCACATCGTAATCGCGGCGCTCGATTGCGCGCAGAATTTCAAGGCCGCCCCGGCTGAATAGATCGAGGTCCAGAGCAAGATCGCGATTGACCCTGCCAATCAGCGGAAGCCCCTGTTCAAATAATGAGCGCGCGAAGTCGACTTCGTGGCGCATCAATGCGCGAAACTCCGGCGTGACCATGGCGGCGGCGATCGTTTCGTCGCTGACGCCGAAGCGGCGCATGTCATCTTGCGGAAGGTAAACGCGGTTTTTGGCGAAGTCGACGCGCACATCCTGCCAGAAGTTGGCAAGTTGCAAGGCGGAGCATGTGGCGTCGGAGAGCCGGAAGTTTTCTTCGCTTACTTCATTGCAGGCATAGAGCACCAGGCGCCCCACGGGGTTGGCCGAATATCTGCAATAGCCAAGCACGTCTTCCATCGAGCTATACCGGGAAACAGTCTGGTCCTGGCGAAACGCAACGAGCAGATCGGCGAACGGTTCCTTGGGAATGGAGCAGATGCGAATGGTCTCGGCCAGCGCCACAAACACGGGGTGACGCGCGCGACCTTCATAACAAGCGTCGAGTTCCCTTCCCCATAGGTCGAGAAGAGCTAAAGCCACGGAGCGGTCGCCAACTTCATCCCCCAAGTCGTCGGAGATGCGGCAGTAGGCGTAGATGGAATGGAAGTGCGGGCGCAGCGCCTTGGGGAGGAACCAGGTGGCTACATGAAAGTTTTCGTAGTGCGACTCGGCGAGCTGACGGCAATAGGCGCGGGCTTTTTCAAGCGTGGGCGCAACGTCAGGAATACGATAGGCGGCCGGCAGCGCAGCCCATCCGCGGGCGAGGAGAGCGTCGGTCTCGAGCGATTGGTCGTCTGGTTGCACGGTTGCCGCACTCATCGTTTTGCCTCAAGGCACAATGGCGGTCTTGATCTCGCTCGATCG
>CAYZVG010000321.1:0-3905 GCA_964481595.1 uncultured Occallatibacter sp.
GCCGTGGATTTGAAGATCGAGCGCAAGTGAGCCGGCGGCGCGTCTGACGATCGAAATCTGTCGCGCCCACGCGATACGATGAAGTCGTGGCCCGCGCGAAACTCAATTGGCAATCCAAGCTGGTCCTGCTGGCGGTTGCGCCTCTAGTAGGGGCGCATCTGGTGCTTGAAACCCACTGGTGGGCGGTTCAGTTTGCGCCCGTCGCCATCTGGACCCTCGGCATCGGCGCGCTCTTCGGCCTGGTTACGGCCAAGGTGCGCGCCGCAACGCCCTGGGCCGCTGCCACCGGAGCGGGTATCACCACCAGCCTCATGTTCTCCACCGTAATGTTTCCCTACTGGCCCTGGCGCACGGCGTTGGTGCCTGTTATAGCATTGGTGCTGCTCACCATTGTCTGCACACGGCTTGGCCGCCAAAAAAAGGAGCGCCTGGGCAAAGCGGAAAGCCGCAAAGGCCGTGGCCCGTCGCAGGTGGCCGCCAACCTGGGCATGGCCGCAATCGCCGCAAGCCCGCCGGTGCAGAGCTGGCTCACTGACTCGCCCTTCAGCCACGCCACGCTTGTGCCCATGCCGTTTTTCACGCTTGCACTTGCGGCACTGGCCGAGGCAGCGGCAGACACCGTTTCCTCTGAGATTGGCCAGGTCTTCGGCGGGCGTCCGCGCATGATCACCACCCTGCGCATCGCGGAGCCGGGAGCCGACGGCGCGATCACCCTTGCCGGCACGCTTGCCGGAACGCTGGCCGCCGCCTTCGTTGCCGCTGCCGGAACCCTGGCCCTCTCCGGCGGCCTCGCCATGTTCGCCATCGGCAGCACCAGCGGCATCTTGGGATGCCTGTTCGACAGCCTGTTGGGAGCAACCTGCGAGCGTCGCGGCTGGATCAACAACGATGTGGTGAATTTTCTCTCGACCGCCAGCGCCGCAGCCTTCGCGCTGGCAATGATGGCGCTGCTTCCCTAGGGCAATCGCATTGCGGGTTTCAAGATGATTCTGCTTTGAAAGGGCTCGGATTTATCCGTGCCGTAAGAACACCTGATGAATATCTCCGGCCTTTAGGCCCTGTGGAATGGGTTTCACCCCAAAAGCATCCCTCCGCGGCTAAAGCCGAACCGCTTTTTGCGCCATGATTCGGCACGGCTGAAGCCATGCCCTTTCAAAGCGATCATTCTCAGTTCAGGCAAATTCTCAGTGCAGCCCAACCCGCCACAGCGTGTAGCTCAGAACCTCATGCGCAAGCCGCGCAAAATCCCCTGACCGGCCCTCGATCGGCACCGTGGGCCGCGGCGAGGTCAGCACGTCGAGCCCGTCGGCCGCGCAGATGGCGTGAATCCGGAACAGATGTGTTCCGTCGCTCACAATTACCAGCCGATGCAACCCGTTGGCCCGCGCAATCACGGCAATGCGCCGCGCGGACTCCTCAGTGTTGCGGCTGTGCGTCTCGGCAATAATCGCCGCCTCGGGCACCCCCATGCCCATCAGGTATTCGCGCCCCACGCTGCCTTCGGAGTATTCGTCGCCGCCTTCTCCGCCCAGCGTAATAATCAGCGGGGCAATGCCGTGATGGTAGAGATCGAGCGCGTGGTCCAGCCGGGCGCGAAACACCGGCGACGGCCGCCCATCGTACTCCGCCGCGCCAAACACGCCGATTGCGTCTGACGGCGCGGCTTCATCCTTGTTTGCGTAGGATTCAATCTGGACATACACCCAGCGGCACCAGCCTGCGGTAGCCACCACTACGACAAGAAACACCAGCAGCGCCACCCGACCTTTGGTTTTTCCGCGGTTCGATTTGGCCCTGCGCGCCATGCGCATTATCTTAGTCTGTCCGGCCGCACCAGGGTGTATTGCCCTACCGCGACAGCACCATCACGATTTCGTGAGTGGGAATTGCGCCCTCGCGCAGAATCTCCCATCGCCCCGGTCCCAGCGAGAGGTCGACGATCGTGGTCGGCTGCGCGTGGCCCGTGGGCCCGCCGTCGATAATCAGGGGAATGCGCTCGCCAATCTGGTCGCGCACGCATGCGGCATGTGTACACTCCGATGCGCCCTGCAGATTGGCCGAAGTGGCCGTAATCGGCAACCCGAACCGCTCCACCACCGCCCGCGGAATCGCCGCATCCGGCACGCGCAGCGCCACATTGCCCGTGTTGGCCGTGGAGCGCAGCGGCAGCTTGGTGCCCGCGCGCACAATCACCGTCAGCGGTCCCGGCCAAAAACGGTCGGCCAGCTTGTCCAGTTGCGGATCGGTGTCCCGCGCCAGCGTGTAGGCCTGCGACAGGCTTGAGATCAGCAGCGACAGCGGCTTGTGCTTTTGCCGGGTTTTGATTTTGTAGATTTGCTCAACCGCTGCCAGGTTCACCGGGTCCACGGCCAGGCCGTAGAACGTGTCGGTTGGCAATGCAACCACATAGCCCTTGCGCAGGCAGGAGACGATGTAATCGATCCGGTCCGGTTGGGGTTCGTCGGGATGGACGCGCAAAATTTCCGCGGACAATCAGGCCTGCCTTGGTTCCCGAATTTAAGTTGCTTTAAACTCGGAAACTATCACAGCACCAGCCTTGGTGCAAGTGGGCTGAACGCCAACTCGCAAAACGGCATAGAATCTGCAAGTACGCCTAAGGTTTCCCGCCGATGCCTGTTCGCATTGTACAGAGTAAACAGAACGCGCGTTTGAAGGAACTGCGCCGGTCGCTGGCTTGCCCCGGCCGCGACGACAGCGGCCTTGTCGGAATCGAAGGCCCCAATCTGGTCGAGGAGGCTCTCAATGCCGGCCTGCGCGTGCCCTGCGTCTTTGCCGCCCAGGGCTCCGAGCACCTCATCGAGCCCCTGCCCCTGCCGCCCGACACCGAAATTCTGCTCATGCCGCAGGAGCTTTTAACCAGCGCGCTGGCCACGCAGACGCCGCAACCGGTGGCCGCGCTGGTTGAGCAGCCCGACTGGACCTGGGCGCACATTCTCGGCGCGCGCGAAGGCGCAATTCCGCTCATCGCCGTGCTTGCCGCCGTGCAGGACCCCGGCAACCTGGGCACAATTCTGCGCTCGGCTGAGGCCTTTGGCGCGGACGGTGTCATCGCTCTGCCGGGCACCGTGAGCGCGTGGAACCCCAAAGCGGTTCGCGCCTCGGCCGGCAGCGTCTTTCGCCTGCCGCTGGTCGCCGCCAGCGTTGCAGACTGCTTTACCAACCTGCGCGAGGCCGGCGTTCACATTCTCACCACCACCGTCCGCGCCGCCCGGCCCGCCGACCTCGTCGACCTTACCATCCCCATCGCGCTCATCTTTGGCAATGAGGGCAACGGCGTGCCTGCCACCGTGGCCGAGCTCGCCGACGAAGCTGTCACCATTCCCTGCCCCGGCGCGGTCGAAAGCCTCAATGCCGCCGTCGCCGCTTCCGTCATGCTCTATGAGGCCGCCCGCCAGCGCCGCGAACAGGAGTTCAAACTCCTCGGTCCGCGCGGCGGCAAGCTGCCCGGCGGCGCAGCCACAGGCGGGCGGCGATGAACCTCTTCGACGACGTATCTCCTTTCCCACAACACTCATCCAAAAGCCCGCTCCACGCAGTGGCCCCGCTGGCCGAGCGGATGAGGCCGCGCACACTCGACGAGTTGAGCGGGCAAGAGCGGCTGGTCGGCCCCGGCAAGCCGCTGCGCGTGCAGATTGAGCGCGACGACGCCGGATCGATGATCTTCTGGGGTCCGCCCGGCGTGGGCAAAACCACTCTGGCCAAGATCGTGGCCGAGACCACGCAAGCCAGCTTCATCGAGTTTTCCGCCGTCACCAGCGGCATCAAGGAGATCAAGGAAGTGATGGCCGCCGCATCCAAGGCCGCGGAGATGCACGCGCGCACCATCCTGTTCATCGATGAGATTCACCGCTTCAACAAAGCGCAGCAGGATGCATTCCTGCCCT
>CAYZVG010000322.1:0-3880 GCA_964481595.1 uncultured Occallatibacter sp.
AAGAACGTTTGGGGCCCCGTGCGCTCAGAATGACAGCGGCAAAAGCCTTAGAGACAGGATGCTGGGTGCCCCTGGTCTCGATTCTGAGACCAGGGATAGCACGAACTCAAGCTAGGTATCAACGCTTTCGAGGACCTATCCTCGATCCAGCGCCCGTTTCAGCACAATCTCCAAAGCCGCCTTCACACGCGCGTATTCGTCGCTGCTCAGCGTGCCGGCAATCTTCTCGCTCTCCAGTGCAAATAGCTCTTCCTTCAGTGCGTTCAGCAGTGCGGAGTTTTTTCCCGCCGCGGTTGCCGGAGCAGTGTAGGCCGCCACCGTGTGCGTCACTGCGGCCTGCGCCAGCGGTTGAGGCGCTTGTGCGACGCCACCCGCAGGCTTGCGCAGTAGCAGCGCCGCGCCCAGGGCCAGCAGCAGAGCCAGGCCGGACAAAATCCACCACTTGTACTTCGAGAGCGGATCGGGTGTATCGATGGGTGCGCCAATGCCTCCGCCAGGCTGTCCGCCGGGCTGCGCATTCGGCGTGCCCGCATCCGCGCCGCCCATGCCGTTCGCCTGCGAACCCTGGTCCTCGCGCGGCATCGATCCGGTGCCCGACACGGCAAACTCAATCGGCTTGTTCACCGGCGCATTCCTCAGCAGAAAGGTCTGCACGCCGGGATCTTCCTGCACTGACTTGAACTGCAATCCACCGCCGGCTGTGAGGCTCATGCTCTTGGGCATCAACACGGCCAGGTTGTCTGCCGGCAGTGACAGCACTGACTTGAAGTTGTACTTCCCACTCGAATAGGGCAGCGTGTAGCTGATCTGAAACAGCGTGTCCTTGTCGCCGTCATCCGGCTGAATAGGAAAGTTGAACGAGTAGTGACCCTTGGGGCCATCGGGCTCAAGCTGGCTCGATGTGGGCAAGCCGCCCGGCCGCTGCGCGCCGATCGAACCCATCACCGCATCTTCCGGCAGCACAATCTCAAACGACTTCCTGCTCCACTGCGTGGTCGGCGGCGAACTGGTGTTGTGTACAAAGTAGCGCTCGTCCACCTTGAGCTGGCCGTTCTCGGCCTCCACTTCAAGCACGTCGGCTTCAATAAACACGCCTTGCACCTTCGCCGCCACGTCGTACACAGGAATATCTCCCGGCGTGTTGCCCTGTGGCGCGGCAATAAAGTATCCCGCCCCCTGGTGCGTCACGCGAACCAGGTACGGACCGTTGCCCGGCTCGTTGAGCGTGTATTTGCCGCTTGCGTTGGTGGTGGCGTGGGCCGCTTCGCCCATGCCCGCCTGCACGTCCACCAGCACAACGGTGTCGCCCGCCGCCGGCTTGCCCGTCGTCTTGTCGGTCACGGTGCCCGATACGGTTGCGGCCTGTGCCGCTGCGCCCGCAAACAGCAGGCTCAAAGCAAATGTGTAAAGAATCTTCTTCATAGTCGTTGTGCTTCCTATGCGTTCGTCAATGGTTGGTAACTAGTGTCATGTCTCTAAAACGCATGACAATACCGAGACTGTCATTCTGAGCGAAAGGGGTCCCGAACGCTTTTCAGTTCGGGGGTGGTGAGCGAAGAATCTGCGGTTGCCTTTCGCGCATGTTGCAAAAAAGCATCGGTGATTGGTGACTAAACCTGCTGCAATGCATCGATCTCGGCTAGTAACTGCGCGGTTTCGCCTTCCAGAATCCCCCGCTGCACCTTGAAGTCCTCTTCAGGATATTTGCCGGCGCTGTATTCAAAGTTCAGGTCGCGCAGGTTTTCGTAAAGCTGTTCCTTGCGCTCCAGCAGATAATCGAGGCGGGTCTTTTCGCGCTGGCTGGCGAACACATTCTCCGGCCAAAAGGTGTAGACGAATACCGCAAACAGCAGCAGAAATCCGGCGATCAGGCCCTGGGTCTCAGTCATGGTTGTTGCCTCCATCCATGCCGGTCTCCCGGCGAATTCGTTCCAGGCGCTCACGCTGTTCCGGATCTGCGCCGATCGCATCGGCTGCCGCTGCCTGCGATCTTAGTCCGGCGATTCCCGACCATCTGCGGATCAGCAGAATCGTGCCCAGCAGCGCCGCGGCAAACACCGCAAACGGAGCAATCCACGCCACAAGATCGAAACCATGCGCAGTGGGCGCGGCAAGAACCGTGGCCCCGTACTTGCCCGTAAACTGCGAGAAGATTTCCTGGTCGCTCATGCCCCCGGCAATGTCGGTCTTCAGTTCGGCCAGCTCCTGGCCAGACGAAGTGCAACCGACGTGGTTGCACTCGCCCAGAATCTCCGCACAACCGCAGGTACACATCAGTCTGTGGCTCAAGTCATAGTAGCGTCCGCTGGGGCTGGTTGCGCCGATTGAGAAACAAACGGCCACGCACAGCACCGCCGCTTCCACGGTCTTCATCCAAAATGAAAAGCGAGGCGAAGTGCTCATCAGGCGCCCCCTTTCAGCGCCGGCTCCTGGGTTATCGGGCGCGCCGCGGGCACACGCAAAGAGGCCGTGGCCGGCGTAACGCTGGGGACCAACGCAATGAAGGTGCCGAAGACCAGAATCACCAGCCCCGCCCAGATCCATCCCACCAGCGGATTGAGGAAAGCCTTGATGATCGGTTGGCTGGTGTCTGGATTCGTGCCCTCATACACCACGTACAGATCCCAGCTCAGCGTCGAGTGGATGGCCACCATCGTCTGCGGCTGTCCGCTGGCCAGATACACACGCTTTTCCGGCGTCATCTGGAACTGCTTCTTGCCGTCCCGGTAAACATCCAGCATCGCGTACTCTGAGTTGTAGTTCGAGTTCGCGTCCTGTGTCGCGCCCACCTGCTCAAGCATGTATGGGCCAATCGTCATGGTCTGGTGCAGCGCCAGCTCTTGTTCATTGTTCTGGTTAAACGCCGCGCCGGCCAGGCCCACCACCACAATCACCACGCCGATGTGAATCAGGTAGCCGCCGTACCGCCGCGTGTTGCGGCGCGTCAGCAGCCACAGTCCCACCGCCAGGTTGCGTCCCGTCTGCCGCGAGATGACCCCGGCTCCGCGCAAAAACTCCGACAAAATAGCGGTCATCACCGCAGCTGCCAGAGCGAATGAAACAACCGCATAAAAACTGCCGGTTGAGAACGAGCCGCCCTTCCACGGATTCGCGCCCGCGGCAAAGCACACAATCACCATGGCCCAAAGCGCAATCACCGGCAGCACAAAGTTGCGCCTGATCGCCCTGAGCGATGTAGAGCGCCACGGCAGCAGCGGTCCCACGCCGGTAAGAAACAGCAGAAACAGGCCAATGGGAACCGCCACGCGGTTATACCATGGCGCGCCCACCGTCACCTTGTTGCCCACCACGTATTCGCTCAGGATCGGGAAGAGCGTTCCCCAAAGAATCACAAAGCACGCCGTGAGCAGCACCAGATTGTTGAACAGAAAGCTGGACTCGCGGCTCACCAGCGACTCAATATGCTGTTCGCTTTTCAGATGGCTGCGCTGCAGCACGTAGGTAAAAATGCACACCGCCAGCACAATCACCATGAAGGCAACAAACCAGTTGCCGATCGACGACTGTGCGAAGGCGTGGACCGAGCTAACCAGCCCCGCGCGCGTCAGCAGCGTGCCCAGCAGCGTCAGCAGAAAGGTTGAGAAGATGAGCCACACGTTCCAGCTCTTCATCATGCCTTTCTTCTCCTGCATCATTACCGAGTGCAGAAAGGCGGTCGCGGTCAACCACGGCATCAGGCTGGCAATCTCCACCGGATCCCATCCCCAGTAGCCGCCCCAGCCTAGCACCGCATAGGCCCAGTGCATGCCCAGCACGATGCCGAAGGAGAGAAAGAGCCACGTCACCAGCGTCCACACGCGCGTAATCTTGATCCACTTCTCGCCCGGATAGCGCATCATCAGCGCGCCCAGCGCAAAGG
>CAYZVG010000323.1:0-3879 GCA_964481595.1 uncultured Occallatibacter sp.
CCTCACCTCGCTTTGCATATAGCAACACTGGTCCATTTATATGCGTCGGCCCTGGGCCACTGACCGCTTGATTTTGTGTCAGCCCCGTACCCATGGTAATTACATTTCAGATTGCGGGTTATTCTGCCTTGAAGGGCACGGATTTATCCGTGCCGTGAGCACATCCAGATGAATGTCTCCGGCCCCGAGGGATGGGTTTACATCCCAAGAACATCCCTCCGCGGCTAAAGCCGGTCCGTTTTTGCGACTCTTTTGGCACGGATAAATCCGTGCCCTTTCAAAGCTGTTCCTGTCGACAATTAGAAATCCAAATGCGATCGCCCTAGCCTCGTGTCCCATCCATTCGCTTTTTCCTAGCGAATGTATGGGAGAGCACAAACCTCAAGAAACGAAATCTAGCCATCTCCGATTCGTCCTGTACTGTGCGGGCAGCGCGTACGCGCGCGTCGTCTTGCAGCCTTACTGCGCCACCGGAAAGCCTGCGCTTGAAGAGTGTGCGCCTGGGGTGCAACTATTCTCTTGCTGCGGGAGCGGGTGCGCGCAGTGCATGAAAATGCGTAGCGCACGATTGCGCCTGGAATTTGAAGGAGGAAGTTTGATGAAAGTTTTGGCTCGTCTTTACAGCGGCAAGGTTTTGCCGTTGCTTGTTGGCAGCTTGATGCTCGGTTCATTTGCGCTGGGTCAGGCAGCTCCTGCGCCGCAGCAGGCTCCGCCGAACATGGGTGCTGCGTTTACTGCGCCCGACTCGACCTCGGCTCTGGCAATGGAGGCCTCCGCTCGTGGCGCACTGCTGAACCAGTTGGGACGCTTTCCGGACACGACCGGGAACGGTCCTTATCCCGCGACGTACGCCATGGCGCCGAACGGCATAGAAGACGTTGTTTACCAGCCAAAGGATCTGTCGCAGGTGAAGAGCAAGCTGGGAATTTACATCTGGGGCAACGGTGGATGCGGATATGACGCGACCAGCGCGCGCTTTCATCTGATTGAGATTGCGAGCCACGGTTATGTTGCCATTGCTCCGGGCGAGATTGAGAGCGGGCCAAAAGCGCCGCCTCCGGCACCCCGCGCGGCGAATACCGACCCCGGACAAGGCGACGATCATCGCGCAACTGCGGAGAAGATGATCGCGGCGCTCGATTGGATTCTGGCCGAGAACCAGCGCGAGGGCAGCCCCTATTACGGCAAGATCGATCCCGCATCAGTCACGTTTTCAGGTCACAGTTGCGGCGGCTTGATCGCGATGAAGGCGGCTCTCGATCCGCGCGCAAAGGCGTTGATCCTGGAAGACAGCGGCATCTTCAGGCAGCCGGTTGTCGGAGTGCCCGCGAACGACCGCCTGGCCTCAGTGACCAAGATGCTGAGCCAGCTTCAGAAGTCGGACCTTGCCAAACTGCACACGCCTGTTTTGTACATTCTGGGTGGACCGCAGGACATGGCGGAGCCGAACGGACTGGATGACTTCCAGCACATTGAGAGCGTGCCGGTGTTTGTGGCCGATCATCCCGGAGCAGGACATGGAGGCACCTTTGCCGAGCCCAATGGAGAAGCGACAAAGGTGGAACTGGACTGGCTTGAGTGGCACCTGCAGGGAGACACTGTAGCCGCGCGGACGTTTGTTGGAAAAGATTGCACCCTTTGCCGCGACTATCGGTGGGTTGTTTATCGAAAAGGAATCGAGTAAAGCAAAGTTGAGATGTTCGGCAATCCGCGCGGCCTGAGCCGCGCGGATTGCTTTTTGTTGGAGACCACTACCGGGGATCGAGGTTGCGCGTTGCCGGGCCGCTCAGCAAGTCAGGGAACGGCCCGGGCAGGCGATCGCCGGAAACCGGCTTGCCGTAAAAGTCCGTGTCGATTCCCTTCCATGCCGCAACGGGCTTGATGTCGGACTTAACTGGCAGCGCGAGGGTGAGCTTGTCCGGGTCAAGCGTGAAATCGACTGTGCCTGAACCGCCGTTCTTCTCCCAGCCATACTCCTCGCGCATAGACGCGAGGTCGTGGTACTCGGGCGGCTCGGGAAACTTGACGCGAAGCACAGGGCCACCAAAGCCAAAGCCGAAACCGCCGCTCTGCCGCAGGTAGAGGTTGCCATCGGGCGTGTTGCGGGCGTTGGTGAATTCGATGGCCGAGCGGCCCAGCTTGCCGAAGACGTTGCCGTAGACCATAAGATTGTGCACGTCGTTAGTGTGGCCGCCAACGACGCGCGGACCGTTGATGCCGGAGATGGTGTCAACGCAGACTTCCTTGCAATCCAGGAAAAGGTTGTAAGCGATGATGACGTTGTTGGTGTCTCGGATGAGAATGCCGCCGGTGAGATTGTAGAAGACGTTGTTGTCTATCTGGTTCAGCACCTCGCTGCCCTCGATGTGCACGGCGTGTGGATTGACATTGCCGGGGATGTCGGCGAAGAGGTTGCCGGTGATGCGGACATTGCCGTTGCCGATGTCGAGCCAGATGCCATTGGCGTGGCGAATGTGGCGGACGACGTTGTTGCGGAAGAGCAGATTGCGGGCGGTGTGCATCTTGGTGCCGCCGGACTCGGACATCAAGGCTGCGTCTTGCCAGCCGATCCACTCGAAGAGGTTGCGCTCGACGAGAGTGTCTCTGGGACCGCCTGTGCCGCCCAGACCCTCGATGCCGCAGTAGCGGAAGTTGTTGCCGCGTATAACGTCGAAGCCGACGGGCTGCGTGGGCATGGATGCGGCCCAATCTTCGTTGCCGATGTCGAGTCCGACGCTGTTGGCCCACTCGAAGGTGTCGTCCTCAAAAATAAAATGGTTGCCGCGGTTGGTTGAAACCATGCCGCGCTGCGGAACCGGAAAGCCGTTGCCCGCGTGCTGGAAGGTGATGCCCTTTACGCGGATGTAGGACTGATAGCGCTCTAGCGGCGAAAACACCTGCTCCTGCGAGGTGATCTCGATGGTGTGCTTGGCGGGGTCCTCGTCGTTGGCCAGGCGGATGTGGAGCGTCATCCCGTTGGGCTCAATCCAGACCTTGCCGGCATAGGGTTGGAACTCCTTGAAGAGTGGAGTCCAGTGAATCACGCTGAAGAAGTTGAGCGACTGCGTTGAGGGAGCAGCCAAATCCGACGAGCTCTCGACCGGCTCCAGCGGCACGCCATCGACAAAGACCAAGCCGCGGCGGCGGAAGTAGGTGGCCATGTTGTCCTTGGCGTAGTCGATCCAGAAGCGGTTGCCAATGACGTTATCCACTTCGAAAGGATTGTAGCCGGTGGGAAACATTGCGGGCGTGAGCGGCAGTTCCCAGGCTTGCACGGGCTTGTGCGTGTCGGGATCGACACCGATGCGCCAGCCGGTGCTGGGCTTCCAACCGGTGGCCACGATCGATCCCTTAACGACGACCTTGGCGCCGGGCGCAGCCTCGTAGCTGATCATCGCGTCTGGGCCTGTGCCTCCGCGCGCGGGGCGGACAAACTCACGATAGACGCCCTCGGCGATAACGACCCGCTCGCCCGGCTTGAGTACCTGCGCGGCGCGGCCAATGGTGCGAAAGGGACGCTGCTCAGTACCGGGACCATTGTCGTCGGCGTTGGCGGCATTGCCGCTGACATAATAGGTGTGCGTGAACTGAAGTGGTTTTTCCCATGAGGGAAACTCTGTGCCGTTGGGCATGGTCGAGCTGGATGCAAAGGCCTGAGTTACGGCAAGAAAAGCGAAGAGAACGCAGTACAAAGTACGCTTCATGAGGTACGCTGCCTTTTCTCCGCGCCGGAGAGAGCGCGGGCGCCCGTATGTTTTTTGGGCACTGACAGGCTAAATCGCTTTTCCTGGATTGTCGAGACTCGATTGCCGAGGCCTGTTCCGAAAGAAGGAACGAGGGGACACAGCGCGGCGGTGCTCATTCCCTAAGCTTGCTCCC
>CAYZVG010000324.1:0-3868 GCA_964481595.1 uncultured Occallatibacter sp.
TGTACTTCTTTCTTTACTTTGCCATGACGGGCATGCACGCGCTGCACATGATTATCGGCATCTGCCTGCTGGGCTACCTGATTGTGCGTGCAAATGCCGGAGACTACACCACCGGGCACGTGACGTACATTGAAAACTTTGGCCTTTACTGGCACTTTGTCGACGTTATCTGGATCTTCCTATTTCCACTGCTGTACTTGATCAGCAGGTACTGAGAGGGGCGCATGAGCGAGATACAAGCGGAAAGCCATCACGAGCACCATATCGTAAGCCCCAGGGTGTACCTGTCGATTCTGGGGGTGCTGTTTGTGGCGACGGGATTAACGGTGTGGATGTCTTTTATCGATTTGGGCGAGTGGCATTTTGCGCCGGGACTCACGATCTTCTGGAATCCCGTGGTGGCACTGGCCATTGCCTGCACCAAGGCGGTGCTGGTGGTGCTGTTTTTTATGCACGTGAAGTACAGCACCAAGCTGACCAAGTTGACGGTGGTTGCGGGAATCTTTGTGTTTCTGGCGCTGATGGGAATGACGCTCTGCGACTACTTTAGCCGGGCCTGGGGTCGCTGGTAGAGCAGCACTGGAGTTTGACTTTAGAAGGGCCGCCTATAGGCGGCCCTTGCTGTTGAGGGGATGTATTGTGGCGTTTGCTGCGATGCCTTGTGCAGGGCGGAAATTGTGGGTCGCTTCTTTGCGTGGGATGAAAGTGCGCGACTGGCCTTCTGCGATTAACGTGCAGAATGGTGCGAGAGGCTTGTCCGGTGGCGAACGATTCTCCTGACGACGCGCAGGTTCCCGAAGAAATTGCACGGCTTGCTGCACAGCCGCGCGTGCTGGTGCGCCGAGGGGGCGCGCCTCGCCGGGATGGGCGCTGTGTCGTGTACTGGATGCAGCGGGCAGTGCGCATGGTGGACAATGCCGCGCTCGATGTAGCCATTGAGGCGGCGAACCTGCTGGGACTGCCGGTAACGGCATATTTCCACGTGATTCCGAACTACCCCAACGCAAATTCGCGGCACTATCACTTTCTTGAGCATGGATTGCGCGACGCAGCCGAGGACGCGGATGCGCGCGGCGTGGACTTTGTGGTGCGCAGGTCCCCGGCGCGGCTGGATGAATTTGTGGAAGAGCAGCAGGCGGCGCTGGTGATTGGCGACGAGAACCCTTGCCGCGAACCGGAGCGCTGGCGGGCGGCGCTGGCCAAGAGGCTGCGGGTTCCATTCTGGACTGTGGATGCGGATGTGGTGGTGCCTTCGCGGGTGTTTGGGCGAAGCTTTGCGCTGATGCACCACTTCAGGCCGCACCTGAAGGCAGCACTCGCCGAGTTTCTGGTTGCGCCGAAGAAGATGAGGCCAATTTACGCGTGGCAGGGCGCTTCGCGCTTTTCTCTTTTGGACAACATTACTGCCGGATTTACAAGACTCGACCGTTCGGTGCGGCCGGTGGACACGTTTACCGGTGGAACGCACGCGGCGCTTAAGCGGCTGCAGGAGTTTATCGAGAACGATCTTATGGAGTACGACGAGAACCGCAATCATCCAGAGAGGCCGGGAACGAGCAGGCTGTCACCGTATCTGCATTTTGGCAATATCGGGCCGCTGACGATTGCGCTGGCGGTGAAGAAGGCGGCAGGTGAGGGCAAGGTTCCGCTGGCAAGCAGCGAGAGATTCCTGGAGCAGGCGATTGGCTGGCGGGAACTGGCGGCGCTGTTTGTGCGCTACGAGCCGAACTACGACAACTGGGAGTGCGCTGCGCCGTGGGCGCGCAAGACGCTGATGGAACATGCGGGCGATGCGCGGCCGGGGCGCTACACCTTTGAACAACTGGAGCGCGGAGAGACCGCGGACGAGCTGTGGAATGCGGCCGAGCGGCAGATGGTGGACGGTGGATGGATGCACAACTACATGCGCATGTACTGGGGCAAGAAGATTCTGGAGTGGGCGCCAAACCCGGCAACTGCATTTGACTGGGCGGTGACGCTGAACGACCGGTACGAGCTGGATGGCCGGGACCCGAACGGCTATGCGGGAATTGCGTGGGCGATTGTGGGCAAGCTGGACCGGCCATGGTTTAACCGTCCGGTGTTCGGCTTGGTGCGGCCGATGACGGGAGCGTCGCTGGCGAAGAAGTTCGACACGAAGAGTTACATCGCGCAACAGGACGGTACGAAGGTACTGCGATTCGACGACGGAGAGCCGGAGGTTTGAGGGGCGCGGCGGCCGAGCCGCTATTGGGTGCGATGGTCTGTGAGGCGGAAGGGCCGCTGACCAGGATCGCCGGGTTCGGGACGGAAGAGAAGCCAGAGAAGAAGCCCCATCGGGAAGGTGAACAGCACCAGTAGAGCGATGAGAAACCCCGGTTTTCCGCGCTTTTTCGCATCCTGTGCCAGCATCTGGAGGGATAGAAAGAGCAGGCAAAGCAGTCCGCAGCCGAGCACGATTGCGAGCGAGATTCCGAGAAAATCCGAGAGATTACCCATGATGTGCCTCGCGGAGAGTGTAGCTCAAAGGGGTGATTCACACGAAAGTTTCATAGACGGCGAGGTTACTCTGGATATGCTTAATGCACAAAATGTATCCAATATCACTTAGCGCCTATTCTTAGATTCCTATAATGGGCGCAATTTCCAATCCCGGAAACTGCGTGTTTCACACTTCATAATCCATTGGATTCCGTACTCACCCTCCAAACAAGATGAGAGAGGGATAAGCGGAGCCGGGGTTTTGAGCACGTGTGATGGATCGCATTCTCAAAATCACGTTTCGCACACCCACCCGCAGCGGCAGGTTAAGGAATTCTATTGCTCTGCGGCGGAAGGATGCGGCCGTGGCCGGGAAGCGATTGAGTTTTTTCTTAGCAATCTTGGGTGTTTTGGCGGGACCGGTTTTAGCGCAGGAGCAGAGCGCAATAGCGGGACAAGAAAGTGTTGCTGCGCAGCATAGGCATCTGCCACCCCGTGCGGCTGCGGCGGAGCGGTTCTTGGCGCAGCGCGGTTGGACGCCGGCGAGTGGACGACTGGTTGGGCGCGGGAGCTTAACGCAATCCAACGCAATGAGGAAGGCAATTACCCAGACGACGGCGGCGACCCAGAGTTGGCAATCGCTGGGACCGGCGGCAGTGGAGACGGCGAACTTTGGCCTGGTGACAGGGCGCGTGACGGCGCTGGCCCTTGACCCTTCTGACGCGACCGGCAACCGGCTTTACCTGGGCACGACGGGTGGTGGCGTGTGGGCCGCGCAGAACGCAGGTACGTCGAATGCGTCGACGGTCGAGTTTACGCCGCTTACCGACCAGTTGAGCGCGCTCAATGGAGCCACGGACGCGTCGACCAGCATTGGAGCGCTGACGGTGCAGCCGGGCGGCACGGGAGTGATTCTGGCGGGCACTGGCGATCCCAACGACGCGCTGGATTCGTATTACGGCGGGGGAATTCTGCGGTCCACCGACGGCGGAAACACGTGGAGCCTGATTACCCACACGTTCGATGCGGAAGACGGGCTGGGGTTCCAGGACTTCAGCTTTCTAGGCGAGGGATTTGCGGGGTTTGCCTGGAGTACGGCGAACACGCAGGTGGTGGTCGCCGCGGTTTCGCAGGCATACGAGGGTGCGGTGGTGAATGCCGTCGAGTCCGGGACGAGTTACGAAGGACTCTACTACTCACAGGACAGCGGCGCGACATGGCACCTGGCGACGATTGAGGATGGGGCGAGCAATTACGTACAGGGGCCGGCGGTGGCGTTCGCTTCGCCGGATGGGAATGCGGCCACTTCAGTGGTGTGGAATTCGGTGCGGAAGATGTTTTATGCCGCTGTGCGCTTTCACGGCTACTACCAGTCGGCGGATGGAGTGACGTGGACGCGGATGACGGC
>CAYZVG010000325.1:0-3862 GCA_964481595.1 uncultured Occallatibacter sp.
CAACGCCCTTTTAAGGCGTGGGTCCTGGGTTCGAATCCCAGCGAGCTCACCACTCTCGTCCCGGCCCCCGCACAATCTGTTTGCCCGTCCAATCAACGCGCACCGTCACAACGCCGGAGCAAGCGGCTTTGCCGCCAATCGCTGCTGCTCAAACAACGCGCTGTAGCCGTCCAGTAGTTCCTTCACTCGCTCTGCGGTAGCCGCGCGCACAATCACACCGGCCTGGAGATGCTTCCCCATCGGCCGGCAGTTGGACACCCGCTTCACAATCGCTGGATCGTTGAAGATGGGATCGATCATCGCCGCCGAATCCAGCTCCGCCGCTTGCGACGGCCACAGAATGCTGCCGGCATACTCCTCGAAGCTCCCCGGCAGCGCGTACTTTTCCCGCCGCAGATGGCCCACTTCAAGCCGCGCCCACTCCCGCCACAAGTTCACTCCGGTCGCCGTCTCCACCAGATCGGCAAGCCCCGCATTGGCTCCAATTTCGACAAAGTAGAAACGCCCATCGGCATCCGCGCGGATGAACTCGGCATGGGTGATGCCTCGCACCATGCCCATCTCAGGAACCAGACCGCTGTCGATCGCAATCAGTTCCGTCGCCTCGCGGCTGGCCCGATCCACCGTGCGCGTCGTCTGCACTGCTTCCTGTTCAAAGCCCGGCGCAAGCGCTCTGCCGCATGCGTACACCGTGGCGAACTTTACTTCGGAGTTATTCACGATCGAGTCCACGCAGAAGATTTCGCCCGCCAGAAATTGCTCCAGCAGATACCGGCTCTGCGCGTCGCCCAACTCGCCCAGCGCGCGCCACAACTGCTCCGGTTCGTCGATCCGCCGCGTCTCTGCCGAGCCGCCGCGCCGCGCCTTCAGCAGCCAGGGCGCGGGAACCCGATGCATAAACTCGCGCAGCTCGTCGTAGTTCAGCACCCGGCAAAACTCGGGCACTCGATAGTTGAAGGCCCGCGCCATCGCCCGCATGGCCAGCTTGTCGCGGAAACTGCCGGCCGTCGTCAGCCCCATGCCGGGAAGACGCATGTGCTCGCGGATCAGCGCCGCGGTCTCAAGATCTTCTTCGTCCAGGGCCACAATGCGATCGAAGCGCCGGCCCCGCGCCATCCATGAAACGGTATTGAGAATCTGCTCGCCGGTCAGTCCCGCGGGCATCGTCGCCAAGTCTTCAAGTGCATCGCGCGGCCAATCGCCCTCGCGGCTCGTCTCCAGCGTAAGCAGCGTCGTCTTTACGCCCATCTCCGCGCACTGGCGAAGAAAGTCCTGCCCCTTCTCGCAGCTAGCAAGACAAAGAAACCGTTCGTCTGCCTCCATCTTCGGCCCCCTGCCAACATCCGCGGCGTCCGTTCCACCTCCGGCAATCGAAACCCGTCCGGTCACGCCCATCCGATCTCCGCTCAAGCTTCACACACGATTGGTCTTTGTCCTTTGATGAGGATAGTTCTACCATAGACCGAACAGCCCGATCGGCTTCATCGCGGAAAACTCGTCCGCAATGAACTGTTTTGGAACGCACTGGATGCTAATAGCGGAAAACATCGTCGAGGTGCAGGATGAGCGAACCAGGGCCTGGCACCATCAAGCCTCCGCCGCGTGCGACTCCCCGTCGGCCGCCGGCGAGTGGCTCCAGGCCGTCTGCCGCCAGCACCGCGCCAACTTCGACCTCTGGCATATTGAGGACGAAGCCCGCGCCCCCGGCGCAACCGACGCCGACCTGGCCGAGGTCAAGCGCCGCGTGGACACGACCAACCAACTGCGCAACGATCTGGCTGAAGCCCTCGACGGCGCACTGCTTGAATGGCTCAAGCCGCAAGGCCTGCCCAACCCGGCCGCACCGCTCAACTCCGAGTCTCCCGGCCTGATCATTGACCGGCTGTCCATTCTGGCGCTCAAAATCTACCACACGCGCGAAGAAGCCGAGCGGACCGGCGCGCCCCAGGGTCACGCCGTCCGCAACCGGGATAGGCTTGCGATCCTTGAAGCGCAGCGCACCGACCTGGCCGGCTGTCTCGACTGCCTGTGGCGCGAAACCCTTGCCGGATCAAGACAGTTCAAGCTCTACCGGCAGATGAAAATGTACAATGATCCTTCACTCAACCCGGCCGTTTATGGCAGATCTCAAGTCCGGCAGCCCGGCCGGCAGAATCAGGAATCGTCCTCGTGACCGGGTCCCCCATTGACGTAGCGCGGGGTAATGCGTATAAAGATGGCCTGAGCAGCGTTGTTCGAATTTGCCGGTTTCTGTTTGTTTTGCGGGTCCCTTACCGGCATGCAAGTTCGCGCTCAGTTGGAAAATCATGATGCAAGACGTGCGTAATGCGGCGCAAAGCCGCAAAAAAACTCCCTCCGCCGCCGCCAAACACGACGGCACGAGTGCGGCTCAGTTTCAGCAGTACCAGTCCGCGGTACAACTGCTGCAACAGGGCAAGTTCGAGCGCGCCCTGGCCGCGTTCGAGAAGCTGCACCCCGTCGCGCCCATCGAACTCAAAGAGCGCTGCGCCATGTATATCGCTACGTGCCAGCGCCAGCTTGAGCGCCCAAACCTGACGTTCGCCTCGCGCGAAGAGCACTACGACTACGCCGTTGCGCAGCTCAACAACGGATATTACGAAGAAGCGCGCGAACACTTCTCCACCATTCTGGCCGACGATCCCGACGCGGACTTCGCCCTTTACGGGCTTGCGCTGCTCAACGCCATTACCGGCCAGGCGCAGGATTGCCTTGCAAATCTTGCCAGAGCTATCGAACTGAATCCCAAAATCCGCCTGCAGGCACGCGTGGACAACGATTTCCAAACCATGGTCGATGACCCGCGCTTCACGGAATTGCTGTATCCTGAAATTCCGTAAGGCGAGCTTTGAATTCTGCGAACTCCGGCAACGCTATCTTTCCTCCCGCCGTGCCCACAGGCGCTTCCGCCCTTGCCCGCCCACTCCGCGTGGTGGCCATCGGCGGCGGCACGGGCCTGTCTACGCTTCTGCGCGGTCTGCGCCGCCACGTCGCCGCAGCAGGACATAACGGTCCCTCCCATGGCGAAATAGCCGATCTTGCCGCAGTGGTCACCGTAACCGACGACGGCGGCTCCTCAGGCCGGCTCCGCAAGGATTTCAACATGCTGCCCCCCGGCGACCTGCGCAACTGCATGGTCGCTCTCAGTGAAGAGGAGGCTCTGCTTGCGCGCCTCTTCAATCATCGCTTTCGCGGCGGCGACGCGCTCAAGGGTCACAACTTCGGCAACCTGTTTGTCGCCGCACTCACTGAGATTACCGGCGACTTCGCCCTCGCCATTCAGCTTTCCTCCAAGATCCTGGCCACGCGCGGCCGCATCTACCCGGCCACCACGGCAAATACCACGCTGGTTGCCTCAATGGACGACGGCTCCATCGTGCGCGGCGAAACCAACATCACCGCCAGCCGCCGCCGCATCGTCGAGCTCAGGCTCGATCCTCCCGGCCCCCCCCCGCTGCCTGAAACTCTTGAAGCAATCGAGCGCGCCGACCTTATCACCGTCGGCCCCGGCTCACTCTACACTTCGCTGATCACCAATCTGCTCGTCGAGGGCATCCCGCAAGCCCTGGCCCGCGCGCGCGGCCTTCGCGTGTTTATCTGCAACCTGATGACGCAGGCCAACGAAAGCCTGGGCCTCTCCGCCGCGGAACACATCGAGCGCATCTACGAGCACACCGGCGCGCCCATCTTTGACTGCGCCTTGGTCAACACTGCGCCGTTCTCCGCCGAGACAGTCAGCCGCTATCTGGCTGAGGGCGCATCCCCCATTGTTCCCGACGTCGCCCGCGTCCAGGCTCTTGGCGTCCGCTGCGTCTTCGGCAACTTTGCCAGCGAAGAGAATGTC
>CAYZVG010000326.1:0-3845 GCA_964481595.1 uncultured Occallatibacter sp.
CCAACACCATGGTCAAGCACTCCATCGCCGGCGGCGACTACCCTACCCGCCGCCGCGAGTCTGAGGCCGCCTGCGCCGTCATCGCCAGCCACCGGCCCGGCGTGCCCTTTCTGCGCGACGCCACCCTCGAAGACCTCGAAAAATGGGGCCACGAGATGGAGCCCAAATCCCTTATGCGCGCCCGCCACGTAATTAGCGAGAATCTGCGCACTGTCGCCGCGTCCCAAGCCCTGCTGCGCGGCGACATGAAGGAGCTTGGCCGTCTGATGGCCGAGGCTCATCACAGCTACAGTGTTGACTTCGAAGGCAGCTGCGCCGAGGCCGACACGATGGTGGCTCTCGCCCAGGATCTGCCCGGGCTTATCGGCGCGCGCCTTACCGGCGGCGGCTTTGGCGGATGCACCATCAACCTGGTGGAGCAGGGCCATGCCCAGGCCTTTGCCAAGGAACTCGGCGTGCGCTACGCCGCCAAAACCGGCATCGCGCCCGAGATCCACATCTGCCTAGCCTCCGACGGCGCTCACCGGCTCGAATAGTCAAAAGCCGGCAGGCGTCCAGATTCAGCGAATACTCATCTCAGCAACCACACCGGCGCAGGGCAATCGCATTTCAGGTTGCGGGATGATTCCGATTTGAAGGGCACGGATTTATCCGTGCCGCAAGCGCATCCCGATGAATCTCTCCGGCCTTCAGGCCTTGAGGGATGGGTTTACATTCCAAAAACATCCCTCAGAGGCTAAAGCCGGTCCGGTTTTTGCGACCTGTTCAGGCACGGCTCAAGCCTTGCCCTTTCAAAGCTGTTCCTGCCGGCAATTAGAAATCCAAATGCGGTTGTCCTGGCCACCGGCGCGTCTTTTAAGCCATCTTAATCGTCTATCTGCAACAATCCAAACAACCTGCCCTCGAATAAGCCCCTCCTAACCCATCCCTTGGTAAAATTGGAGTGAGCCTTGCCACAAAGGTACTTCGAGGGAGCGGTACCTTTCCCGCGGAAGAGACTCTCTTCTTCGTCATCGCTTGTTCACTTCTGTGGGATATCCATCGTCAGGTCGCCGCATCCAAAATGATGGGCGGCTAGGGAGAACGAATTCATGCCGGCATCAAAAAAACCATTTTCTTACGAGTCCATCCCCGTTTCAGGGAATGTCGCCTACTTTTCGATGGAGATCGCGATCCATCCCTCCATGCCCACCTACTCCGGCGGCCTTGGCGTTCTGGCCGGAGACACGCTGCGCTCGGCTGCCGATCTTGGTCTTCCCCTCATTGCCTTCACGCTTGTCCATCGCAAGGGATACTTCCAGCAGCATCTTGACGCCGCTGGCGCGCAGACTGAGGAGACGCAGCCCTGGGACCCGGCGGCCTACTGCACCGAGCTGCCCGCACGCATCACGGTTTCCATCGAAAACCGCATTGTGACCGTCCGCGCCTGGCGTTACGACCTGAAGGGCAGCTCCGGCCACATAGTGCCCATCTACTTGCTCGATACTGATATTGAAGGCAACTCCGGTTGGGACCGCGGCCTTACCGACCACCTCTACGGCGGCGACACCAACTACCGCCTGCAGCAGGAGATCGTCCTCGGCATGGGCGGCCTGCGCATGGCCAACGCCCTCGGCTTCCGTGTAAACGTCTATCACATGAATGAGGGCCATGCGGCCCTGCTCACCCTCGCCCTGCTTGAGCGGCAGCTTGGCGGCGGACCGCTCGGCTCGGCCTGCGAAGCGGACATCGAGCAGGTGCGCAACCGTTGCGTCTTCACCACCCACACCCCGGTTCCTGCCGGCCATGACCGCTTCTCCACCGAGCAGTCCATTCGCATCCTCGGCGGCGACCGCACCGCCCGCCTTGAAAAACTGGGCTGCTTCCGCGATGGGCTGCTCAACATGACCTTGCTTGCCCTGCGCTTTTCCCGCTACGCCAACGGCGTTGCCCTGCAGCACGGCAAAGTTTCGCGCGAAATGTTTCCGGAGTTCGCCATCGATACCATCACCAACGGCGTTCACTCCACCACCTGGATGTCAGAGTCCATTCAGCAGTTGGTCGACGAGCAGATTCCCGCCTGGCGCGGCGACAATCTCTATCTGCGCAACGCCATCGACATCCCCGAGCAGCTGATTCTATCCGCGCACACCCGCGCCAAGGAGGCTTTGCTAGCCGAAGTCGGCTCGCGCACCGGCCTGGTGCTCAGCCCAAATGTGCTCACTCTCGGCTTTGCCCGCCGCGCCGCCACCTACAAGCGCGCCACGCTCTTGTTCACCGATCCTGAGCGGCTGCAGAAGATCGCCGCCGAGGCCGGCGGCCTGCAGATTCTCTACGCCGGCAAGGCGCACCCCCAGGACGAGCCCGGAAAGGCGCTTATCCAGAAGGTCATCGCCGACGGCGTCAAGTATTCCAACGACCTGCTCCGCATCGTCTATCTTGAGGACTACGCCTGGGACCTTGGCGCACTGATGACCGCGGGCGTCGATGTCTGGGTCAACACGCCTCGCCGTCCCTATGAGGCCTCGGGAACCAGCGGTATGAAGGCCGCCATGAACGGCGTTCCCAGCCTGTCGATCCTTGACGGCTGGTGGATTGAAGGCTGCATCGAAGGGTTTACCGGCTGGGCCATTGAAGACGGCGCTAACGACGCCGAAGAAGCCGGCGCGCTCTACAGAAAGCTTGAATCCGTCGTGGTTCCGCTCTATCGTGACGCACCGGAGAAGTGGGCCCACCTGATGCGCAACACCATCGCCTTCAACGGTTCTTATTTCAACACCAACCGCATGGTCAAGCAATACACGCGCAACGCGTACTACCCCCTGCCCATCCTTGACCGCGCCAAAGTTGTCGAAGAAATCTTCGCGGAGTAGGGCCGCCGCATTCGGGTAGCCCTACTCCGTGCCCTCTCTCATCGCTGCGTAAACAGCTTCAGCGGGATCGCCTCTCCCATCGCCTTATATCCAGCAGGCGATGGATGCAGGTGGTCCCCGCAATCCAATGCCGGCAGCAGATGGTCGGGATGCTCCGGATCGCGCATCATGGCGTCGAAATCGATCACCGCGTCAAAGTGGCCAGCCGCGCGAATCCACGCATTCACGGCCTCGCGGTCGGACTCGCTCAACGGCCCAGGATGGTAGTAGCCCGAACCCACATACGGCGTAATCGTCGCGCCAATCGCCTGCAATCCATGCGCATGTGCGCGAACAATAATCTGCTGATAAGCCGCCAGAACCCGCTCCACCAGCGCCGCATGTTGTTCTGCCGGAACTTCACCGCGGATCGCCAGCCCGCCCAGGTCGTTCACGGCTTCAAACACAATCACCCAGTGCACGCCCGCCTGCGCCAGCACATCCGGGTCGAACCGCGCCAGCACATTCGGTCCCAGTCCGTCCGTCAGCACGTGGTTTCCGCCGATCCCCTGGTTCGACACGCCAATCTCGCGCGTAGCCGCATTGCCGGCCAGCCGTGCCGCCAGCACATCTGTCCATCGATCGTTGCCGTTCGTGGTGGCCGCGTGTCCGTCGGTAATCGAATCGCCGAGAGCCACAACCGCCGCCGCCCGCGTGCCCGCCAGCACGTCAATCCCTGAGATCTGATACCAATGCTCAATCGTCTTCGCATCCGGCAACTCCGCCGCAGAAACCAGGTCGCCGTGCAGATAGTACGTCGTGGCCCGCGAGCCAGGATGCCCGGTCTCGCGCGAGGGCGGTGAATCCAGATGGAACGTGATGGCCACGTCCGACAGCGCCTTCACCAGCCCCTCCACCGGGTCTGAGATAAACTCCGCGCCGGCAGGCACCGTCACATCCTGCTTGCCCGCAAACTCAAGCGCCTTGTCGGTCGCCGGATCAATCGCGGCCGAG
>CAYZVG010000327.1:0-3844 GCA_964481595.1 uncultured Occallatibacter sp.
AACTCGGTGGAGGGAGTTGCGCCCAGCATCATCGCCGCCTTGAAGCCGCCCTTGTAGGGCGCGGGCGTAGCGCCGGGCGCGGTTTCCGAGGCCTGCTCCTCCGCGTCTTCTCTGCGCTTTTCATCGGAAGAGACTTTGCCCTGTGCGGCCGCGCCCAGGTTGAGCGCGTAGTAGCCCTGCTTGTGGCGCAGCGTCACATCGGAACGGTCCACGGTGACCTTGATGCGCCGGTACTCGCCATTCCACTGGGTGTTGGTGGTGGAGTAAACCAGTGTGTAGTAATTGGAACCCGCGTTCACCGCATCGGTGATTGCCTGCGTCAGATCGTTGGTGTTGTAGTAGGCTTTGCCGCCGGTCTGCGCGGCCACATAATCCAGATTTTCGTGGCTGGCGGCACGATTGTTTGAGATCATGACTCCCGCGCCCGGCGACGGAGAAATTGGAATCGTATCAAGGCCGGCGGAGTCCACCGGGTAAACCGCAACGCGGTTGATGGTCAGCACGTCAGTCAGTTGCGCCGCCTCGCCCGAATCGGGGCCGCTCACCGTGGTCTCGTGGTTGAATGAAGGATTGCCAAAGTTAGGCCGGTGCATGGGCAACTGCCCCGTGAACCAGATCATGCTCTTGCGCCCCGGATATGCGGCCAGATAGCGGGTCAGCGTCATCATGCCATCCTGGAGCGCTTCCCTCTTGAGGCGCAGCAGCGTATCGGTATCCGCGAACCGGGCCGCCTCCACCTCAGGGGGCTGGGCAAGCGTCGGCGAATCGCGCAGGCTCTCGGCCGCTGCCAGCAGCACCTTGCGGTCTGTGGTAAATCCCTGGATCAGCCGCAGCGACTTGTCGAACTGAAAGATTGCAACCGGTGGCCCTGGCGGCATCTGCTTGAGATACTTGACCACCGCCGTCCGCCTCTCCATCTGGTGGTCGATGTCCGTATCCATTGCATCAAGCAGAATCACGATGGGCGTGCCGGCGTTGTTGGGCGGCGTGTAATTGGTAAACGTGTTGAGCGGCAGCGCTGGCGCCAGGGCGGGATTCTCCACCTCAAGCGCGGGCCTGGGGCGATGTTCTTCAAAGCTGCGAATCGCCTGCGGATCGCGTTCCTCGATCACTTTAAAGTCGCTGGCTTTGAGGCCTGTAACCGGCTGGCCTTTCTTGTCGACCACCTGCACGTCCACCACAACCTCACGCGCGGCGACCCTGAGAACCTGCACCTCAGACTGCAGGTCCACGGGCTGCGCAAGCGATGGGTCCGGCGGTGGCGGCGGAGCCTGCGCGAGACTTACACAGCAGGCGACGGCGGCAATCATGCCAATCCCGGCACAAAGAAAAAACCCTGACCCAGCAAGTGAACGCGGCATTCAAAGCACCTCGGATTGACAGACTATTTACACAAACACTATACGGGCTAATTCGACGCGGAGAATGCTCATAAATAGACAACAAAATATGCGCGGCAAATTGTGGCCGCGCGCTTGCCGTGCCGGGCCGGGTGTTGCAGTATGGAATTTGCGACCCATGAAGGCGCAAATGTGAGGCGAGATGAGCACAACGATCAAGTTTGGCACCTCGGGATGGCGCGCCATTGTGGCCGACGAATTTACCCTGGCCAACATTCGGCGGGCGGTTTCAGGAATCGCAACCTATGTGAAGACGCTGCCGGAGCCGCACCGCGTGCTGGTGGGCCGCGATCCGCGCTTTCTGGGCGAGAGCTTTGTGGCTGAAGCGGCGCGCGTGCTGGCAGGTGCGGGCGTAACGCCCATCGTGATTCCCGAGGCCGCGCCCACGCCGGCAATCGCCTATGCGGTACGAACGCTCAAGACCAGCGGCGCAATCAACTTTACCGCCTCGCACAATCCGCCGCAGTATAACGGCATCAAGTACTCCACGCCCGACGGCGCGCCCGCGCTGCCTGAGGTGACCAAACAAATTGAAGCGGCCGCCGCGCTGGTTTCCGAGGACGGCACCGTTCCCATGGCCGAGCCCCCCGCCGGCGGATTTGAGACTGCCGACGTAAAGCCCGCATTCCTGAAGCGGCTGGCCGAGCTGGTCGACTTGAAGGCCATCGCCAAATCCGGCATCAAGGTGGTCTACGATCCCTTCTGGGGCGCGGGCCGCGGCTACCTGAGCGATATTCTGCGCGATGCGGGCGTCACGGTCGAAACGGTTCACGATTACCGCGATGTGCTGTTTGGAGGCCACGCGCCCGAGCCGGACGACGAGCTGCTGGGCGATGCCAAACGCAAGATGAAAGAGATTGGCGCGGCGCTGGCCGTGGCCACCGACGGCGATGCCGACCGCTTTGGCGTGGTGGACGGCGACGGCGCCTTCATCCAGCCGAATTACGTAATCGCCCTGCTGTTCGACTACCTGGTGGAGACGCGCGGATGGAAGATGGGCGTGGCCAAGAGCGTGGCCACCACCAACCTGATCAACGCGGTTGCCGACTTCCACAAGGTCCCGCTGTATGAAACGCCGGTGGGCTTCAAATACATCGGCGAACTCATCATCGAAGACAAGATCGCCATCGGCGGCGAGGAGTCCGCGGGGCTAACCATTCGCGGCCATGTGCCGGAGAAAGACGGCGTAATCGCCGGCCTGCTGGTGTCTGAGATGGTTGCCGTGCGCGGCAAGAGCCTGGGCGTTCAGCTCAAGGAGCTGTTTGCCAAGGTTGGTTCCTTCTATCCCGTAAGGGAGAACTTCCACTTGACCCCGGAGGTGAAAGCCGCGTTCACTGAGAAGTTGAAGGCCGATCCCACGGAGCTGAGCGGGCGCAAGGTTACAGGCATTGTGCGCACCGACGGACTCAAGCTGATTCTTGAAGATGGCTCGTGGGTCTGCTATCGCCTCTCCGGCACAGAACCCGTGGTTCGCGCCTACACCGAGGCGCGCAGCGAGCACGATATGGAGGCTCTGCGGTTGGCCGCCGAAAAATTTGTCTTGGATTGAGTGAATGAAGGAAGAAAAACTGGAATTCGAAAAGAACGAGTCGGCCGAAGAGCCGCTCTCCACGCCCGAGCGCGCCATCGAGTGGGTCAGGCGCGCCTGGCGTCCGGCTGGAACCATAGTGGCCGTGGCGCTGGCCGGCTTGCTCATGTTCCATGTGATTAACGGCAAGCACGGGCTCTCGGTTTGGCACCAGATGCGGGGAGAAGACCGCGCGCTGCAAAAGCAGATTCAGGACGTGCAGCAGGAAAACGCGCTACTGCGCCAGCAGATTGACCGGCTCAAGTCCGATCCCGACGCCATTGAGCATGAGGCGCGCGAAAAGCTCCACTACGCCAAGCCCGGCGAAGTGATCTACACCCTGCCCGACGCTCCCGCCGCACAGCAGCAGACGCAGCCCGCGGGCAAGTAGAAGCGGCTTCCGGTTCAGTCTTAAGCTGCCGGTCAGTACCCTGAAATCCTGCCACGGGAAGTCTGGAGACTGAGCAGCATCCCCCGCGCCGAAGGCGTGACGAGATGTTTGCTCATGAGTAATTGACGGGTTGGCTTTGATACTCCCGGAATAGATCGAACGCCCGTACTTGGCGCGGGATAATGTGAGTATGATCCCGAATTACAAGGAGATTGTCCTTGGCTAGCACAGACCGGAGATTCGAGACTGCACGAACGCGGCATTTTCACACTGGCGTTCTCAACGAGCATGATGAGGGCACTATCAGGAATGTTGAGGAGTTTGGCTGCTCAGTTCTCTCGGTGAAAAGCGATGCAGGGCGAGCGTACGGCTGGACTTACACAATCGGGGTCTTTGATACCTGTGGCAAGCCTGACCTTGTCACAGTAGGTTTGGACCCGGAAGTTGCTCACTCCTGCTTGAACGAAGCCGTAAAGCGTCAGCGCA
>CAYZVG010000328.1:0-3801 GCA_964481595.1 uncultured Occallatibacter sp.
GTGTGCCTTGAGCACGTATTAGGAAGGTACGCCCCTTTCATCCCATCTGAGCGAAAGGGGCCCCGAACGCTTTTCAGTTCGGGGGTGGTGAGTCGAAGGATCTGCGGTTGTCTTTCTCGCATATCGAAACAACTCTTGAGCTGGTTGCATAAATGCCCTCCGGGCAGCGTTTCATCCCGCAGGGGTTGAAACCCCCGCCATTTATGCGCCTTATGTGGCCCGGCTAAAGCCGTGCCCTTGTTACACAACCATTGATGCAACCAAGTCTAGAGAAAGAGATCTAACGCGCAAGCCGCTGCCGCAACCATCCATCCATCGCCGGCGTAATCTGCTCAAAGCTGGCCAGCTTGAAGATGGGCCGTGCCGCCGATACGCCGGAGTGCGCAATCTCCTCCACGCCGTCGGCCTCCGCGCGCATCACCAGTGCATCGGCAAGCGGCGCAGCGTGCTCGAACGACGACTTTTGCCCATCCGGCTCCGCGCCGTTCACCATCAGGTAAAGGTTCGGCTGCAAGTGATACAGAACCCGGTTTGATTCGAAGATGACATTCGCGCCCCGTCCCGCCGAGCGAAAAAACTCACCCATCACCAGTCCCAGCCCGGTCTCGTTCGGGTCGCGCTGTTCCGGAGCGGTCAGCAGAAAGGCGCGCCGCGCTCCTGCCTGCAGGTACCGCGCGGTGTCGGTTTCCTGCGCCGGGTCGCCCTCTTCCCAAATGGGCTCAACCTTCCAGTGTTCGTGGCTGGTCACCTTCACAGCCGTCCAGCTCAATTCCTTGAACGCGGCAATCAGCCCGCAGATCAGCGCCGTCTTGCCCACACTGCGCCCACTTCCGCCCACCACCACAATCGCCATTCGGAATCTCTCCCCTCAGTGACGACTGAACGTCGGCCGGACTTGCCGTCATCCAGATACTGCTAATCCCCGCGTCCGCGTTTTTTCGCCAGCCGCGCCAGCACTGCCTGTTCGCGCAGCACCTGCCGCAGCGGCCGCGCCGGCGTGCCATAAAGCACGGTCCCCGGCTTCATCCCTTCATTGGTCAGTTTCGATCCGCTGAAGACCCCCGCCTGTCCCCCCAGAATCATGCCGGGCCCAATGTGAACATGATCGCCGATGCCAACCTGTCCTGCAATCACTGTACCGTTGCCCACTGTCGACGAGCCCGAAATCCCGGCTAGCGCCACCAGAATCACATCCTCGCCGATGTCGCAGTTGTGCCCCACGTGCACCAGGTTGTCGATCTTGGTTCCGCGCCGGATTCGGGTCAGCTCGAGCGCCCCGCGATCGATAGTCGAGTTCGCGCCAATCTCCACATCGTCCTCAACAAACAAAGTGCCCCTCTGCGGAAACTGCGTGTACGCGCCTGTCTTCGCATCGCGCACGTAGCCAAACCCATCTGCGCCCAGCACAGCGCCGGCATGAACCACAACGCGATTGCCCAGCGTCACACCCGCATACAGAACCGCACGCGGATGGATGCGGCAGCCCTCGCCCATCGCCACGCCCTCGCCCACCACTGCCCCGGCCTCAATCCGCGTCCCCGCGCCAATCCGCGCGCCATCGCCAATCACCGCGCAAGGGCCAATGCTGACATCCGCGCCCAGCACCACCCCAGAGCCCACCACCGCGCTCGCGTGGACGCCCGTGGAAGGTTCTGCTTTGGCCAGCAGCCGCGCCGCGCGCGCAAACCACAGCCGCGGCTGCTCGGCCTCAACAACGGCAATCTCTGCATTCGATTCGTAACTTGCCAGGCATCCGGCTCGCAGGACAACGCAACCCGCCGCGCTCGAAAGAGACCGCTCTCCCGCGCCGGCGTCCTCGGCAAACACCAGATCCCCGGCCGTGGCGTGCTCTTGCGCATTCACGCCAGTCACGGCCGTCTCCGGCCTGCCCTGCGCCAGTTTGCCGCCCAGTTCCTTCACCAGTTCGCCCAGCGTCATTGCTCGAACCTCAACACTCGCGTCTAATGCGAGCGGGCATTCTCTGACCAGTCCCGGCTATCAGTAGATCGGCGCTTCCCCCGGCGGACGCGTCTTCCAGCGCCGGTGAATCCACAGCCACTGGTCGGGATAGCGCCGCACCCAGCTTTCAATCGCCGAAGTGCACAACTGCGTGCCTGCAAGAATATCCGCGGAAATATCTTCCGTGTGCGGTATCTCGATCTCCGGCCCAAAGTGCAGCACATAGCAGCACTCCTCCGGCTCCCACAGCATAAAGGCCGGCAGCACCGCCGCTCCTGTCTTGCGCGCCACATGCGCCAGCCCCGTCCCCGCGCAGGCCTTCACGCCAAAGTAGTCCACAAAGGACCCCTGCGGCGGCGTCATGTTCGTGTCCATCAGGAAGCCCACAGTACCACCGTCGCGCATCGCCGTCAGCAGGCCGCGCCCAAAGTCGTTCTTATGCAAAACAAAATTCCCATGCATGCAGCGGATGCCGTTCACAAACGCGTCCAGCCGGCGATTGTCGAGCCGGCGAATCACAACGCCCATGCGGTGCCCCATCAGCGAGTGGTAAACGCCCGAAAGCTCCCACGCGCCCAGGTGCCCGGTAACAATCAGCACTCCCTTGCCCCGGCTCTGCGCCTCCCGGTAGTGTTCCAGCCCCTCGTGGCGCATCCAGCCGGCGGTGTTTTCCGGCGTATAACGCGTCAAGCGGCAAAACTCCACAAGTTGCCAACCAAGATGCTTGTACACGCGCCGCAAAATGCGCGTTCGCTCCTCGGCGGGCAGCTCGGGCAGCGCCATCCGCAGGTTGCGTTCGCCCACCTGGCGCAACCGCGTACCCAGAAAGTAGACGCTGAAGGCCAGAATCCCGGCAAACACGCGCGCAAGCCCCCGCGGCACACGCCCAAGCGTGCGCGCAATCGTCACCACTAGCCAGTATTCCAGCGCTTCCCGCATCGTTAAAGACAATCCATAGGTCCTGACCGCATGAAGTTGTACCGAGGCTGGGCTACCCAATTCTCAATCAACCCTTGAAAGTGGGTGCCCCAGATCTCAATTTTGAGATCTGGGATAGCAAGAACCCAAACCGCGAAACTTCGCGACCGAAGAACCAGTGTATCCCGCATCGCTGCCCCGCAGCCGAAACCGCAGCGCCGCTTCATCGGGTAAAAACACAGGGGGGCGGTCCAGCGTCCGCTGGACCGCCCCATGTCATCGCATGTTACTTGTCTGCTTGCCGGGCCCCATCCTTTCACAGCCTTATCGTGAAAGGGTGGGATAGCACGAACCCAGCCTGCAAAACAACTCGATCGAAGACTTACCGCTGGCCCTTCGCCGTCACAAACGCGTGAGCAACTGTGCGCACAAACGGCGCGGCGCTCTCCGGCACCGGCACATCGCCCCTGAGAATCGCCTCGAAATGGTGCGGGCCGCCGTAGTAGATGTCCGTGTCGTCGTTGTTCTGACTCACGCTGGTTCCATCCAGATCGATACCCGCAAACAGCCCCTTGTTGCGCGAATAGCTCAGCAGCTCGGCGTTCATCTTCCAGTCGGTGGCGGCTTGGCCCGATCGGCCCACCGGGCCGGCTGCCGCTGAAGCATCGCCGCCGATCTTGAACTTGTTCTTCAGCAGGTCCTGGAATCCGCGATCGTTCACGGCTACCAGGATGAGGTCGGTCGACTGTCCGCCGATCTGGAATCCAAACGAGCCTCCCGCCATGCGGATAAACACCGGTGCGCTCCAACCGTGGCCGGTGCGGCACGTGACAACGCCTTGCCCGTACTGCGCGCCAAACACAAACGCGCCCTTCACCAGCCCGGGTACCACAGCAACGCAGGTGGCGGAATGCAGTATATCCA
>CAYZVG010000329.1:0-3798 GCA_964481595.1 uncultured Occallatibacter sp.
TGCTGCGCGGCAGCACTTCGATTACACCAGCCGCGAACACGTGATGGAACTGGCCAACTGGTTCCGCTCGAACACGGTACAGGCCTTCTCAATGCACGCGCCGCTGTTTGCCGACCGGGAGATGGGCCGCTCGGGCGCGCCGGCGGTGAATGTACTTCATCCTGAAAAGACGCGGCGCATTGACGCCATGGACGAGATGAAACGGGCGCTGGAGACGGCCGAGCATCTCAGGTTCAGCAAGCTGATTGTGCACCTGGGCGAGCAGACAGACACCTGGTCGCCGCGGACGATTGAGTACGCGCTGAACGCGCTGGAGCATCTGGGCGCGTTTGCGCAGCCGCTGGGCGTGCACGTGTTGATCGAGAATCTGCTGAGCGAGCCGACCACGCCGGAACACCTGATGCTGATTTTGGAACTGGGCCACCTGCGCAACGTGGGCGTATGCCTTGACCTGGGCCACGCGCACCTGACGGTGGGCACAGCCGCGGCCATTGCAACACTGAGTCCGCGCATTGCCTCAGTCCACGTCCACGACAACCATGGGCAGAAAGACGAGCACCTTTGGCCGGGCGATGGAACCATTGACTGGGCGGCGACGGTAGAGGCGCTGGGCAAGTTGGAAACGCCTCCCGCAATTGTGCTGGAGATCAGCCAGAGTCTGGGCGAAACGCCGGCCAGCATTCCCGGCAAGGCCGAGAAAGCCTTTGCGCGCTTTGCCTGATTGGCTCGGCTGCGGCTTTCTTTTTGCGGATTCGCTGCACGGCGCGCCAGATCAGCGCGCCTGGAGTCGGCGGCGGATGGGCGCGGGCGGCGAGCAGGGCGAACGCACAAACTGCAACCGGCTGATGCAGGCCATTGGCTGCGCAACTTGCAGAGCGATCGTCTGGCTTGAAGACACTCCATTGCCCGTTGCGACAACGTTAAGGCTGAACGAGCCCTGCACGGCCTGAGCCGATGCGGCGAGCGTTAGCTCAACCTGCGTGGAACTGACACCGGAAATATTTGCGATTGGATTGGCGGACCACGAAGCCGTGACGCCCGAGCCAAGACCCGCGACCGAGAACGCGATGGGGCCGGTAAACGCGCCACCCGTTGCAACCGTGAAGTTGACCGCAACAGTACCGCGGGGGCTGAGCGATGTCTGGCTTGTTGGGGCTTTAAGCGCCAGCGTGGGTGGTGCGCTGCTGGCCGCCCAGGCAGCGGCAAGGGCGCTGGCATCGACAGAGCCGAGACCGGTGGCCAAATTGTAGACAGCGCCGTTGGCGTAGTGGCCGCTGACTCCGGGAACGCTGTTTTCTCCCGATGGCGTGGCGTGAAATGCATCGCTGCCGCCGGCGGCAAGCGAGTAGAACTGCGGATTGGCGCTTCCCTGCCCTTTGCCTGCGCGGGCTGCGATGAGCGCCATGATCGCGGCAAATGACGGCGCAGCGGCTGAGGTTCCTGAGATGACAAGGGGTAAGCCGTTCTCGTAGACCATGTAGCCGTCGTGATCGGCGGAGGAGAGCGACACGTCGGGGACGGCTCTCATGCCGTTAGCCGCGCCTGAGCCTTCGACTGCGGCCTGCCATGCGGGCTGGGTGTAAATTGCGCTGGCTCCGCCGCCGGATGCCCACAGGCCCGCGCCACCATTTGCCGCGCTCTCGTTCCAGACAACTTCAGGGATGTAGCTGAGCGCGGAGCCGTAGCCTGCGGAGTTTGTCGACGACCAATACTGCCCGGGGTTTGAGCCTTCGCTGAATTCGGTTCCGCCAACGCAGGTTGCATAGGGCGAGCTGCAAAGGCCGTTGACCGCGGCCTGGGTTGCGGCGCTCGAAGAGGGAGCGTTGCAGCCCGCCGCGCCCGCATCGCCAGCGGCGACAAAGACGCTCATTCCCTGGCTGGCCGCCTGCTGCCAAAGACCGTTGTAGAAAGCGAGTTCGGCTGCGCCCATCTGCTGTTCGCAGGTGCCATAGCTGACGCTGACCACCTGCGCGGCAACATGGTTGACGATGTAGGCAGAGGCGAGATCGATGCCGTCGGTGGTGGGGGTGGATGCCGCTGTAACCAGAGAGACGGAAGCGGCGGGAGCGACTGCGCCGGCCCACTCCACATCGAGCGTCGATTCCCCCTGATCGCTTGAAACGAGGCCGGGATCGACGCCATCCAGAACGACAGTGGGCGTGTTGGCGGCAAGACCGGCGAGGGAACGGAACTGCGCCACGTCGCCCAAGCCGATATTGCTGCGGCCGGCTATGGCGATGGTTGCTCCGGCTCCGGTCGATCCTTCGCCGTAAAGAGGATTGAGGTCGTAAATGGCGGCGAAGTCGGCGGGAAACAGATAGTGCGTTGCGCCGGCGGAGTAGAGCGGGGCGCTTGTCTTCATTTCGGATTGCCGGCCGAAGTTGTGCAGAGACACGACGCCGGCAACCACGCCGCTGAGCGCTGCTGGAATCTGTGGGTCCTGGGAGTTGGCAAGGTGACTGGCTCCGTTTATTTGATAGCGATGAATCTCTGTGTGGAAGGCATCTGAGACCTGGCCGGCGGATCCGGAAAAAACAATGAGGCGATTGCCAGCCGGAATTTCGCCGATGCTGAATCCGTGGGCGCGAAGCCACGCGGTCACGCGCGAGATATCTTGGGACGATGCGCCGAAGAGAGCGCCGTACTCTGCGGGCGTGAGCCAGTGGTGATAGAGCGATGAGGCTGGATTCTGCTGCGCGGCGAGCAATGCATCGAGCTCCGCCTGCTGCGACGGCGAGGGCGCGAGCAGCAACAACATCCGGTTGAGTTTTGTATCGGCTGAGGCGGGGCCTTCGTCGAACTCCGGGCGCGCGAGCGGATGAACGTTGCCGGCGAGCGTGACCGACTGCGATTCGTCGATCTTCGATTTGGCTACTTGCGATTCGGCCATCTGCAATTCAACGACATGCGATTTGGCTATTTGCGATTCTTCGATTGCGCGGATGGGGGCGCGAAGCTGAGATTGCGCGGACGCTGGCTGGGACGAGATGCAGGCGGACACGGCGAGAGCAATCGTTGCGGTGGTTGAGAACAAGTTACGAACACAGAAGGGATTCAAGGGGAAGTTAGCCACCTTTCAGGAATGCAGAGGGGCAGCGGCGAGTTGCGGCTCCGCATTTCTTAGTTATGGCTTATATCGGAGGTAAATTCTGCAACTTTCCTGAATGTCTTATAAGAATCCAGAGGCAGCGATCACAGAAGTACTTAATACTGACTCGAAACGAGACAGTTATTGATGGGATTATGTGAGTTATTTGGATTGGGGGAAAGCTATAAGAGGGATTAAGTGAGCATCACTTCTGTTCGTCGCCTAGATTAGCAGAAACAACCGCAGGTCCTTCGACTGCGAAAGCCGCAAAATGCGCGGCTTTCTGCGCTCAGGATGACAAGCTAATATTGTTGAATTACAGAAACAGGACGCTAGCAGATGCGCGGTAACTGTTCGCCGATCTGGGTGGGGATGACGCGGTTTGCGCCCATGGCTGTGCGGGCGACTAACATGCGCTTGTGCTCGGAGGTGACGTAGCCGATGCGCGTGGCGGCGCGGCCCAGCGGGTGAGCGCGCAGCGCTTCAAGAACCAGGTGCTCTGCCTCGGGAGCGACAAAGAATACAGCTTTGCCTTCGTTGGCGACATACACGGGATCGAGGCCGAGCAGCTCGCAGGCGGACTGCACTTCAAGACGAACCGGCAGTTTTGTTTCGTCGATGGCGACGCCGACATTGGAGGAGTGCGCAATCTCATTGAGCGTGGAGGCAAGGCCGCCGCGCGTGGGATCGCGCATGACGTGCACAGCCGG
>CAYZVG010000330.1:0-3776 GCA_964481595.1 uncultured Occallatibacter sp.
AGTTTCCGTCGCTTGAGAAGACTTCTCCCGCCTTTTACAACTGTCTGCTGCGCAATAACGGCGACGGAACTTTCGAGGATGTGACTGCGAAATCGGGGCTTGCCGGAGCCGGCCTTGGCTATAGCTTTGGTGCAGCCGTGGCCGACTACGACAACGATGGCTATCAGGATATCTTTGTTTGCAATGCGGGCCGGAACGCTCTTTACCACAACAACGGCGATGGAACCTTTACCGATGTTACAGCCGGGTCAGGCCTGGACCACGGGCCCGACGACATTCTGAGCATGGGCGCGGCCTGGTTTGACTATGACAACGATGGGATGCTGGACCTGATCGTGACCAACTACACCGTTTGGAACGTAAAGTCGGACAAGCGGTGTATGGCCGGAGAGCATCAGGAGGCGTATTGCAATCCCAGGTTGTATAAGAGCGTTTCGTCCAGGTTGTATCGGAATCTTGGTCATGGACGGTTTAAAGATGTTACCGAAGCCAGCGGTATTGGGAAGGCGCTTGGCAAGGGCATGGGGATTTCCATTGCCGATTACACCGGCAATGGACTGATGGATATTTTTATTGCCAACGATACGGAACCGAATTTTTTGTTTATCAACCAGGGCAACGGAACCTTTGTGGAGAGCGGCATGGAGTATGGGGTCGCGTATAACACCGAGGGAGAGTCCGTGTCTGGCATGGGGTCCGACGCGAAGGACTTCGATAACGATGGGCGCGTGGATATTGTCTACAACGATTTGGCCAGTCAGGTCTTCGGTCTGCTTAGAAACGACGACGGCAAATCGTTTACCGACATTACGCAAAGCAGCAGGATGGCCGCGTTGAGCCATGAGTTTTCCGGCTGGAGCATCGGATTTGTCGACTTCAACAACGACGGCTGGAAAGATATCTACTCGGCGAATGGCGACGTTGACAATATCGCCGACACATCCAAGCAGCACGACACGATGTTTCTGAACCATGATGGGAAGACCTTATCCGATGTGAGCGCCCAGATGGGGCCGGACTTCGGCACGGTCGGCTATCGGCGCGGTTCGGCATTCGTCGATTTAAACAACGACGGATTTATGGATATTGTGGTGACGGCATTGGGCGAAAAGCCGCGCATCCTGATGAACAACGCCATCGTGAAAAATCATTGGATCATGTTCGATTTGCGCGGCCACAAGAGTAATCGAGATGGGATTGGCGCAATCATCAAGGTGGTCACCGCATCCGGCTGGGCTCTCTACAATCACGTGACAACGAGCGTTGGTTTTATGTCGTCGAGCGACCGGCGGGCTCATTTTGGCCTTGGAAGCGAGTCGGCAATCGACCATGTGGAGATTCGCTGGCCAAGCGGAATTGTGCAGCGCATCGATCGTCCCGCTGTCGATCGGATTCTGAAGGTCGAAGAGCAGGAAGCGACGCCATCTCAGCCAAAACCGGCCAAGAGTTAACTGTGCGGCAAGCGGCTCACTCATGGCCGCAGACCCGCACCATCAGACCTCCATCGGCGTGCCGGAAGCCTACCGTCAACGTATGTTCGGTGCGCTGCTGGTCGCAAAACCCATCTACTTCAACGATGGAGAGGGGCACGGTCATTGTGCAGGGGCGGGGCAGGGAAGACTTGATGCCTCCGGCAATCATGTTGGCAATCTCGCGCGTAGCATCGAGCATGTCGACCTCGGCCACCGTGTCGGCCGGCTGCATGAGCATGACTGCCGTAGCGGTGCAGGCCAGCTTTTCTTCAATCCGCACTTCGATGCGGCCGTTCCAGGTTCCCGCAAGCTCAACTGAACCCAGCAGATGGCGATGGCCCACGCAGATCATCTCCGCTGCGGGGACGTGCTCCAGTTTCATCGCCAGCATTTGCTCCCAAAACTGCGAGTTCGCACAGATCACCGATTGTTCGTCGAGCTGAGCCGGCATGGACGGGTCTCCTCTGCCGGAAGGTTCGATCCCCGGCTTTCACCCCGTTTATCGGATAAACTCGGTAGTTTCATTAAGAAAAACAGAGACTGCGCCGGCAATCTCAGCGGGTCCTAAAGTCATAAGAAGCGTTCTGTTACGGGAAAAGAGGAGGGGGCTAGTGAGTGGTCAAGGGCCTGCTAACACTACTGGGACAGTTGGCGTCCAAGTGGTGTTAACAGGCCCTACATCACAATCCCCGGTGCTCCCTGGCACATCCCGGCATCTATATCAGTGTCAACCTTTCGGTGAAAAGAGGTGCGTCATGACGGACTCCGGTTCGGATCGATGGACGAAACCCGGCGTCATTCTGGTGGCAACGGACCTGAGCGAGCTGGACCGGCTGATGCCGTTTGCGCTGGAGCAAGCTTCCCACTCCCATAGCCGTCTGATTTTGCTGCACGCATTGGCCGTTTCGGCGGCCATGCCCCTTGGCTCGCCAGAAATGTCGTACTACGATCCGTGGAGCGGCCTTGAACTGGCGGAGAAGGCGCTCAAGCCCTGGTGCGACTCGGCGCGGCGCTTCGGTGTTGCCTGCGACGCATTGGTGCGTGAGGGCCATCCCACCGACCAGATTATTGCCACGGCCCGCCAGTTTCAGGCAGACCGCATTCTGCTGGGTACGCGAAGCCGAAGCAAGCTGGGCAAAGTGCTTATCGGTTCCGTGGCGGAACAGGTTCTTCGCGCGGTCAACCTGCCAGTCATGACCGTGGGGCCAGAGGCTTATCTACCGGCGCAGGGCAGCTACGAAAAACGCGTCGTGCTGCATGCCACCACTCTTCGAGAGACCTCTCTTAAGAGCGCGGCACTTGCCGGCCGATTTGCCGCGGAATGGAAGGCCAAGCTGGTGCTTCTGCACGTGCTGCCGCCTTTGGATGAGATGCAGCGCAAAGGCCAGCCAACGGGATTTGACTCCGCAGCGATGCAGGAACTGCGCGCGATGGCTGCGATGATCGGCGCGGAATCTGGCGGCGAGGTTGAGCCGGTGGTGATTCACGGCAATCCCTCGATTGAGATTCTGGCCCAGTCAGTGGAGCAGAAGGCCAGCGTGATTGTGCTGGGAGCAACGCACCGCTCGGCGCTCGAAAACCTGACCCGCGACCGTACGGTTTACCGCGTGCTGGCACACGCGCGCTGCCCAGTGCTGACGCTGCGCGAAGGACAAACTGTGCAGCAGGATTCCGCGCACGAACATGCCGGAGCGTATTTTGGGTAGCAAATCGCCAAAGATCTGGCGCGGGGCGGGACTCAACCTGTGGACTCAACCTTTTGGTGGAGATTTCTCCTGATCCAAAGCCGGATGCCAGTGGGGCGGTGGGCTCATACTATGAATGATGACCGCGATGCTTCCCCCTTTTTCCCCTAGCCGATGTCTACGTGTCCTCTTTTGCTTGTTGCTTGCAGCCGCTGTTGCCTGCGCTTTGGTTTCTTTGCGGACTCGGCCGGCATTTGCGGCTGACGATGCAGCGGCGCAGAGAGAAACCTACACCCAGCATGTGGCCGAGCACTACCGAACGCCGTTTGGTCCGGGGCATCCATTTTTCCCTTCGAATGCCACGACGGACACGGGACAATTCATCGATCCCAGCAGCTTTTTGACCGCGAAGTACTGCGGGCACTGTCACCAGCAGGCCTACGCGGAGTGGCGGCAGACGGTGCATGCGAACTCGTTTCGCAACCCCTGGTACGTGAAGAACGTAAATCTGTTGATTAACGAGCGAGGCATCGAATACACGCGCCACTGCGAAGGCTGCCATAACCCCACGGCGCTTTTTTCTGGCGCGCTGACGACGGGATCGCCGATCAATCGCAAG
>CAYZVG010000331.1:0-3720 GCA_964481595.1 uncultured Occallatibacter sp.
GACTGCGCTGCGCTTGTCCTGGGCTATTATCGCGTCTCCCTCCGGGAGAAAGAACATCCGACGAAGTTTCATCACCCACGGGTCGGCAGCGAGGGTGGATGACTGTTCCCTGTTCCCTGTTCCCTGTTCTTCAGTCCCGGCTATAAATAGTCCGGTCCTTCTCCTCATGCCGCTCCAGGCCCAGCTCAATCAGCCGCGTAATCAGCTCTCGATACGGCACCCCCGAAGCCTCCCACAGCTTGGGGTACATGCTGATGCGCGTAAAGCCGGGCAGCGTGTTTACCTCGTTCAAAAAGATGCGCTGCTTGCCGCCGGGCTCCATCAGAAAGTCAACGCGCGCCATTCCGGAGAGATCGCAGGCGCGAAACGCCTCAACCGCCATCGCGCGGATCTGCTTTGTCTGCGCGCTCGTCAGCTTGGCCGGAATCACAGGCACCGAGCCTTCTGAGAGGTACTTCGCCTCGTAGTCGTAAAACTCCTTGCCTGGAATAATCTCGCCCACCACGCTAGCCTTGGGATCGTCGTTGCCCAGCACCGCAACCTCCAGCTCGCGCGCCTTGGCCTTCTTGCCGCCCACTCCCTCTTCGATCACGAGTTTGCGGTCGTAGCGCGCGGCCAGCGTCAGCGCGGGCCCGAGCTCCTTGCGGTCGTGCGCTTTGCTGATGCCCACCGACGATCCCATGTTTGCCGGCTTCACAAATACGGGATACTTGAGTACCGCTTCAACTTTCGCAATCGCCTTGCGAGGGGACTTTTCCAACTCCGTGCGCAGCAGCGTTACATGTTTTACGATGCGCAGACCGGCCTGCGCAAAGAGCCGCTTCATCACGTCCTTGTCCATGCCCGCCGAAGATCCCAGCACGCCCGAACCCACGTAGGCAATGCCGGCCAGCTCAAAGAGGCCCTGGATGGTTCCGTCTTCGCCAAAGGTTCCGTGCAGCACGGGAAACACTACGTCGATTGCCTTGCCCTTCGGCCCTTGCAGGCCGGGTTCGGGCGCCATCAGTGTGGGAATGCCCTCATGCAGCAGCTTGGCGCCGGGTGTTGCCTCTGGATCGCCCGCGCGCAGATGCTTCCCGCCGCCGTTGCCATTTTCAAGCAGATGCGTTGCATCGCCTGCGGCAAGCCAGCGGCCCTCTTTGGTAATGCCGATGGGCACCACTTCAAACTTTTCTCTGTCAATTGCTTTCAACACTGAAGCGGCAGAAAGCAATGAAACCTCATGCTCTCCGCTGCGCCCGCCAAACAAAATGCCAACGCGAAGTTTTCTATCCATGTCACTTACGATTGTAGTTCGCTCGCACGGCAAGTGACTGGCGTGCTGATCGCAGATAGAGACACTGCCAGCAATCGCAGCCTCGCGCGTTCGATTGTCCGGCCCCTAAAACTCACCACAAAACCAAAGCTGCCATTCTGAGCGAAAGGGGCCCCGAACGTTTTTCAGTTCGGGGGTGGTGAGTCGAAGAATCTGCGGTTGTCTTCTACGCACACCTTATGTTTGGACGCCAGCAACGCCAGTCTCATAGAATTGCGTGGGGAATCCGGGCCGCTTTTTGTAAGCGTTTACCCAAGAACGACGGTCTTGCAAACGGGAGAGAGAGATGCAGATTTTGTTGGCTGAAACTGTGCGTGAGTGTACTGGCAGGGGTCTTGGAATTCAACGTCGTTTCACGCTGAAGCCTTATTTGCTCGCACTGGCTACGGCACTCGTCGCGATCGGTCTCAGCGCGGCCGCTGTGGCCCAGAGCGCTCCACTGGTCATTGAACGCGATGGCAGAGTCATCTCGCTCGAGCCGTATGCCGCGAACATTCTGCGCGTAACCATCAGTAGCGACAAAGCCGCCGCCACAAGCGCTCCGGGATACGGATTTATTGCGCAACCCTCTGCCGAAGGATGGACGCGCGAACCCGACGCGGATGGCGGCGAGATATTCCGCTCCTCCCGCATGGTTGTGCACATTGCTTCAGGAAACTTCGCGCCCGGTGATCAGCCAAAGTCAATGCCTCTTGACGCGCTGAATCTGCAACTGCGCGAGCCCTATTTTGGCGGCGGAGGAGGAGGACGTGCTCCCCGCAACGATGCGTTGCTGTTTACCACGCCGGCCGGCAAAATGCTGCTGCACATGCGCACCTGGCGCATGATGCCCGCGCACACCGAGCCGGTGGATGCCGCGGCGGGCGTCAAGAGCTATCGTATTGCCGCATCCTTTGACTCGCCCGACGACGAGCACTACTACGGCCTTGGGCAGCAGCAGAAGGGATGGATGGATCTGCGCGATCATGAGATCCACTGCTGGCACGACTACGGTGCCCTTGGCGGCGAAGATGTGTGCGTGCCCTTCATGGTATCCAGCCGCGGCTATGGATTGGTGTGGGATAACCCATCAAAAACCACCGTAACTCTGGGAATAAATGGTCAGAATAACTGGTCGTCCGACGTTGGAGACCGTGTTTCTTACTTCGTGATTGCCGGCGACACGACCGACGAGATTTATCAGGGTTATCGTCTGCTGACCGGTGTAACTCACATGCTGCCCAAGTCGGTTTACGGATACATCCAGAGTAAGGCGATCTATCCCACGCAAGACCAGTTAATGGATGTGGCCAAGGAGTATCGCGAGAAGAAACTGCCGCTGGGTGTTATAGTCGTGGACTTTTTGAATATGACCCGGCAAGGCGAAATGGATCTTGACCCCAAGCGCTGGCCCGATCCCGCGGGAATGAATCGCGAGTTACACGCAATGGGCATTGACACGCTGCTGAGTGTGTGGCCGCACTATGCGCCGGGAACGCAGTTCTATGACATGCTGCTCAGCAAGGGCTGGCTCATCCACACGCCCGATGGAAAGGTGGACGCAGGCGGCTATCGCATGAACACAATCGGGCCAAATATCGACACCACAAATCCAGAGGCCGCGCGCTGGTGGTGGGAGAAGATTCGCGACCGCTACGTCAAGCCGTATGGATTCGATTACATCTGGCTCGATGAAACGGAACCGGATGTCGATCCAGCCAACGACGTGTTTTCCATCGGCTCGGGACTGCGCTTCTACAACGTGTTTCCCTTGTTTCATACAGCTTCGGTATATGAGGGCTTCCGGCGCGATTTCGGTGATAGCCGGCGTGTGATGATCCTCGCGCGTGCCGCGTACCTGGGTGCGCAACGCAACGGCACGGTCTTCTGGTCGAGCGACATTTATGCAACGTGGGACATGCTCAAGCGCTCCATTCCCGCGGGGCTTAACTTTACGGCCAGCGGACTTCCCTACTGGGATACGGATATTGCAGGATTCTTCTCGCCGTCGATTCCTCCCGATTATCACGCAGAACTCAAACCGCTCGTCGATGGATCGGATGTCCGAGGCACCATCGGAAACTATGAGGATTATCCAGAATTATTTGTGCGCTGGTATGAGTGGGGCGCATTTCAGCCAGTAATGCGCGCGCACGGCGAGAGAGATCACAACGAAGTCTGGTCTTATGGCAAGCAGGCTGAGCCCATTCTGGCCAAGTATCTCAAGCTGCGCTACCAGCTTCTTCCCTACACTTACTCGGCGGCTTATAAGAGTTATCAAACAGGCGCGCCGTACATGCGAGCTTTGTTCATGGATTTCCCGAACGATCCGCGCGTGGCAGACATTCCCGATGAGTACATGTACGGGCCTGCCTTCCTGGTAGCACCAGTAACCGAGCAGGGCGCAACCCATCGCTCGGTCTATC
>CAYZVG010000332.1:0-3683 GCA_964481595.1 uncultured Occallatibacter sp.
AGAAGAAAGAGATCTACCGCATCTCAAACAAGATTGTCCGCACCAGCAACATTACGCAGTCGGCAGTGGGCGACAAGCGCGGCAAGTGGACCACGACGATTGCCGCGGCCGTACTGATCCTGGAAGAGTAACCGAGGGTGGGGAATGCGTTGAGGCCAATCCCGCCGGGTGCGGGGTTGGCCTTGTTGCATGGAGCAACGAACCAAGCCCGGAAGAGGAAGGCTGCGCGCTATGAAGAATCCACGCAAATACAAAGTTGGCCTGGTGCAGATGAGCATGGGGCCGGAGCCTGAGGCCAATTTGAATGCGGCCATCGAGCACATTCACGCGGCGGCGCGGATGGGGGCGAACCTTGTTTGCCTGCCGGAGTTGTTTCAGACGCAATACTTTTGCCAGCGCCAGGATATGCGGCTGTTCGATCTGGCCGAGGCGATTCCGGGGCCATCGACGGAGCGGCTTACGGCGGTGGCGCGCGAGGCGAATGTGTCGATTATCGCTTCGCTGTTTGAGCGGCGCGCGGCAGGGCTTTATCACAACACTGCGGTGACCATAAACGCGCAGGGCAAGATTGCCGGCGTTTATCGCAAAATGCATATTCCCGACGATCCTCTCTACTTTGAGAAGTACTACTTTGCGCCGGGCGATCTGGGATTTCAGTCGGTGGAGCTGGAGTGCGGGCGCGTGGGCACGCTGGTTTGCTGGGACCAGTGGTATCCAGAAGCCGCGCGGGTGACGGCGCTGCAGGGCGCGGAGGTGCTTTTCTATCCAACGGCGATTGGTTGGCATCCGGCGGAGAAGGCGGAGTTCGGCGAGGCGCAGTACGACGCGTGGCAGACGATCCAGCGCGCTCATGCCATTGCCAACGGCGTGTACGTTGCCGCAGTGAACCGTGTGGGGCTCGAGCACGGCGAGGTGCAGGGCCAGCGCACCGAGGGGCCGGGCATTGAGTTCTGGGGCGGCAGCTTTCTTGCCGATCCGTTTGGGCGCGTGATTGCGAAGGCTTCGCACAACAAGGAAGAGATTCTGATTGGCGAGATCGATCTGGGATTGATTGAAGACACGCGGCGCAACTGGCCGTTTTTGCGCGACCGGCGCATCGACGCATACGCGCCGATTACGCGGAGATTCCTCGATCCGGTTGCGCTGATGGACAACGACGACCTTTCTGAAATTGGAGAGACAAGGTAAGCGATGGATGGGGACGCGATGAATCCGGCAGCGAACGAAGGCACGCCGCGCGCGATGGGCTACCGCATGCCCGCGGAGTGGGAGCCGCACGAGGCCACATGGCTGGCGTGGCCGCACAATCCCGAAGACTGGCCGGGGAAGTTCCAGCCGGTTCCGTGGCTCTATGCGGAGATTGTGCGGCTGCTGGCTGAGCGCGAGCGGGTGCAGATTGCGGTTGAGGATAAGCGGGCGGCGCAGAGAGTGCGCAGAATGCTGGAGCGCGCTGGCGCGGACCTGGAGCAAGTGGGCCTGCACACATGGCCGACGGACCGGAGCTGGACGCGCGACACTGGGCCGATCTTTGTGCGCGGTGGCGGCGGCAGAGTGGCCGTGACCAACTGGCGCTTTAACGGCTGGGCCAAATACGAAAACTGCGAGAAGGATGACCGCTTACCGGAGCGCGTGGCGGGCCTTCTGGGAATGCGGGAGTGGAAGCCGGAGATTGCTCGCGAAGGCGGCGCGGCGCATCGCGTGGTGCTCGAAGGCGGATCGATCGATACGAACGGACAGGGCACGCTGCTGACCACCGAGGAGTGCCTGCTGAGCGAAGTGCAGCAGCGGAATCCTGGAGTGAGCCGCGAGCAGTTGGAGCGGGTTTTCTCAGACTATCTCGGCATCGATAAGGTGCTATGGCTGGGGCACGGCATTGCCGGCGACGACACGCATGGGCACGTGGACGACATGACGCGTTTTGTTGCGCGGGACACGATTGCGACCTGCGTTGAGCCGGATGTGCGTGACGCGAATCATGCGCCTCTCGCCGAGAATCTGCTGCGGTTGAAGGCTGCGCGCACCGGCGATGGTAAGCAGTACACGATTGTGGAGTTGCCGATGCCGCGGCCGGTGGTGTTCAGTGGTCAGCGGCTGCCGGCCAGCTATGCGAACTTCTACATTGCCAACGGGCTGGTGCTGGTGCCCACGTTTCACGACCCGAACGATCGCGTGGCGCTGAATCTACTGGCGGAGTGCTTTCCTGAGCGCGAGGTGGTGGGGATTCACGCGGTGGATCTGGTGTGGGGATTGGGCACGCTGCACTGTATGACGCAGCAGCAGCCGGCGGCAAACGATTCAGTTTCGTCATAGAATGAATATTGTCATTACGGAGCAGGTATGAGCTTGGATATTAAGGAAGTGATTCAGATTGCCCGTGCGCAGTTCAAGGAGCTGCTTCCAGAACTCGCGATAGTCGCGACAGACAATACTGTGCCCAAGGGTAAATTAGTCGGTCCCAAAACCAAGAAGCTACAGGGAATCCGTGATCAACAAGTTATTCGTCTGGAAGAGATCGAGAAAGAAGGCGATAACTGGGCTGTTACATTCAGTGTTCCCAATCCCAATTACAGCCCTCAGGCACTGCGGGATGGGATTCGCAGTGCACGAACAATGGCGCGAATTGCCAAAATCGTCGTTGTCGATGGCACGGAAGGGAAGCTGGTGGCGCTTCGAGAGCGGGCGGCATGAAATGTGCTGTAAATCCGCTGCTTAAGCGTTACAGCCGAAAGTCTGTCGTCTTAGATGCAAATGTTTTGTTGCTTTATTGGTGTGCAAGCTTCGATTCCCAGTTAGTCAACACATTCAAACGTCTGAATAGCTTTTCCAGCGAAGATATCGAGTTACTTCACCGAATACTTAAACTCTTTCCCTCTGTACATACAACGCCACATGTTCTTACTGAGGTCTCCAATTTGGCCAACTCTCTTCCTCGATGGAGAAAAGAAGATTGGGCCAGCCATTTTGCTAGTCAGGTCAAAATACTTGAGGAAAAGTGGACTTTTGCAAAGACCATTGTGCAGACTCCCGCAATCTTTCTTGGTTTGACCGATGCCGCTCTGTGCGAGCTGGCGACGACGTGCGTGATTCTGACCATCGATTTCCCCTTGAGCAATTATCTGGAATCGAGAAAATTGAACGTGATCAACTTCAATCATCTGCGCGAAGGATGGTCGTAATGACCGATCGCGATTTCATGCAGGCGGCGCTCGACGAGGCGCGGGCGGCGGGCGAGGCCGGCGAGGTGCCGATTGGCGCGGTTGTGGTGCGCGAAGGCGCGATTGTGGCGCGGGGACAGAACCGCGTGCTGCGCGATGTGGACCCGACGGCGCACGCCGAGATTGTGGCCCTGCGGGCCGCTGCCGCCGCAGTGGGCAATTACCGGCTGAACGGATGCACGCTGTATGTGACGCTGGAGTCTTGCGCGATGTGCGCGGGAGCGATGACGCACGCGCGGCTGGAGCGGCTGGTGTTTGCCGCCGACGATCCAAAGGCGGGAGCGTGCGGGTCGGTGCTCGAGGTACTGAACCATCCGCGGTTGAATCACGAGATGCAGGTGGAACAAGGGATTCTGGCGGAGGAATCGGCGGAGCTGCTGCGTGGGTTTTTCAGGGAGCGGCGGTAAGTTCTTTCTAGGGAACCCCTGCGCAGGTGCGTGATTTTGCATCGACAACGCGAGCGCAGTT
>CAYZVG010000333.1:0-3664 GCA_964481595.1 uncultured Occallatibacter sp.
CGAGGCCGCGATTGAGGCGCTGCACGATGTTGACCAGACCGATGGAGTCAACGTCAAACACTTGAGTCGCGTCAGGATAATTTCCCAGCTTGAGTGGATCGCCGGTGAGGCACAGGATGTTGTGCAGCCCGATGGACGATGCGCCGAGGAGATCAGATTGAATGGAGAAGATGTTCCGGTCGCGGCAAACATAACTGAGGATGGTTTCAACACCGGTGTGCTGCTGAATCTGAACGGCAAGGCTGAATGCGCCCATGCGCGCGGAAGCATGAGGCGAGTCATACACGGTGATGGCGTGGACGCCGAGCTGCGCCATGAGGCTCGCGCCTTCAATCTCGCGGGAGCAGTCAATGCCCTTGGGCGGAATGACCTCAACGAGGGAGAGAAACTGGCCGGAAGCGAGCAGGGAACCGACGCGGGACCGGGCGGCGAGCGGGGCCGCGGGTGTTTCAGGATTGGGCGCGGGCGCAGAGCCGGTGACCTCGATGGGGGTGTGCTCGTCCATGGCGCGGATGGCCGCGCGCATGGCGCGAATGTGGTTGGGGGTGGTTCCGCAGCAGCCGCCGACAAAGCGAGCGCCGGCAAGAACAGCCTTGCGCGCAAAGCTGGCCATGTACTCCGGCGAGCAGAGATACACGTTGCGTCCACCGACAGCGCGGGGCAGGCCGGCGTTGGGCATGGCGGCCAGCGGCAGGGTAGTGGCCGGGCGCATGGCCTCAATAGCGGTAAGTACGGTGGTGGGGCCGGTGGAGCAGTTGACGCCCACGGCGGTAGCGCCCCACTCGGTGAGCAAGGCGGCGGCCTGCTCGGGCGATGCGCCGTCGAGGCAGGTGATCTCGTCGTCCACAGTGACCATGGCGATGACGGGCAGATGGGGAGCGACGGCGCGGGCCGCTTCAAGCGCCTCGTGGGCCTCGTTGAGCGCAGGCATGGTTTCAAGGATAAGCAGATCGACGCCAGGCTTGTCTGCGTTGCCGGCGAGGACGCGGATCTGCTCGGCGAAGGCAGCGCGCGCTTCGTCAAGGCCGGTTTTGCCGAGCGGTTCAAGACGGACGCCGAGCGGGCCGACGGAACCGGCGACCCAGGCCTCTCCGCCTTGCTTCTCTTTAAGGTTGGCGACTGCCTGGCGGGCGATCTTGACGCCGGCGGCGTTGATCTCTTCCACCTTGTTGGCCAGGCCGTGGCGGGCCAGCCGGATGCGATTTCCGCCGAAGGTATTGGTCTCAATAATCTCCGCACCGGCCTGCAGGTACTCCTGATGAACGGAGAGGATCAGCGCGGGATCGGACAGGTTCAGTTCCTCGTAGCAGCGGTTGATGAAAATACCGCGCGCATAGAGGGCCGTGCCCATTGCGCCATCGGCGAGCAGCGGGCGGTTGGCGAAGATCTCGGCAAGCTGGGTCATTCTGTAGCAATGCTACAGCCACCGCAGCGGGCCGCGCCAGAGCAGAGGCCTGCTTTGTTATACTTCGGGAGTCATTAGCCGAGCAGAGGCAGGGTTGGAAACGCCGGTTTTTGCACCGGCAAAGGGACCCGCAGACGCTGTCCGGCACTGTTTAAAAAAGGCCCTGAGGCCCATTGCAGAGTCATCATCCGCGGGCTGTTCCGCGCATTCGATTGAGGTAAGGGATTTTGAATAAGAGAAGTCTTTGGATGAGCGCCGGCGTTGCATTAGCGATTGCCGCAGGCTTAGCTGGTTGCGGCTCCACATCGTATTTTGCCGGTCGCGCGCTTCCCCCCAGTGGATTGCTTAACCGCGTAATGATCGCAATCCAAGACCCGGGCGCCGTAGCTGCGGGCTCGCTGCAGGTTGTGGATGCATACTACGACATTCGCAACGGGTATACGGGCACGCCGGCGAATTACACCATTTCCGGCTATGCGGGCAAGATCCCGGTTTCCATCCAAAACATGCCTGAGCAGCAAACGGGCGCGGTGTATTCGTCAGGCGACGGCTCGTATGTGCTTATCAACTACGCGACGGAAAAAGTGAATATCGCCATCGCGGGGCTGAACGGTACGTCGTCGAGCATCTATATTGCGCATGATCAGACCTGGGTTGTTGCGGCTAACCAGCAGGCACATGTATTGACCATGCTGAACCACGCGACCGGCGCTTCCTATCCGTTGAGCCTGCCGGGCATTTATCGGGTGAGCATGAATCCGGGCGGCAGCATGGTGCTGGCGTTTGTGCAGAACTCAAACTATGCGTACTATCCGCGCGCGCTAACGGCAACGCAGACGCTGGCTTACTCTGGCGGACCCACCACCTGGCCCAAGGCTGCTGTGGATTGCGAACCGCAGAATGCGCCGGGCTTTTGCCTGTTCCAGGTGCAGAGCCCAGACCAGATTGACAGCACGGGCAACTACTATGGCGCGCCAATCGTATTTGACCGGCCGGTGAAGGCTCTCTTCTCAGGCGACGGCGGAACGGCCTACGTGCTGAACTGCGGACCCGAGTGCGGCGGAAACAATGCGTCGATCTCTCTGCTGCCCGTTGCACCGCTTGTCTTCCCGCTTGGCGAGTCATCTGGCCTGCTGCCGTGCAACTCCGCGCCCTGCGCCAACTCGAGCACCAAGGCGATGGTCACGATTCCGGTTCCGGGCGGCGCGAGCAACGCATTGATCGACAGCTCAACCATGTATGTTGTGGGCCAGAAGCTCATGCCCGACGGCAACTTCGGCGGCTATCTGACGGTGCTCAATCTGGCCACCAACTCAGTTGTGCCTTCCACTTCGTCCTCGCCCAATCCCGTCTCAATCAGCGACGGAATTCCTGGCGGCCCGAGCCGCATGATCGAGGCCGACGACAATACGCTGTGGATCGGCATGACCAAGTGCAACCAGGGCGAGCGTGCGTATCAAAGTCTGCCTGTAGGCTGCCTGACCATGTACAACACTTCAGCCAAACAGGTAGTGCTTCTTGAGCCTTACATTGGCGATGCGACAGGGATTGCGGCGGTCACGGGACTGCACAAAATTTACTCGGCACAGGGCGGGCAGGTTTACATTAACTCCACCAAAGATGGCTCGTCGATCGACAACCAGTATGTGACCGTGACAGGCACGGCCGCGGACGTTGTGTACATGGACGGGCTGACCGACGCCAACAACACCGTGTATTAATGCAATGATTCTGGCCAGCGCTGAACCCGCAGCCGATGTGCTGGCAATTGCCGCGCATCGCGACGACGTGGAGCAGACCTGCGGGGGAACACTGCTGCGCATGGCGGCGCGCGGCCTGCGTACAGCGATCCTTGACCTTACCCAGGGCGAAGCAGGCACGCGCGGCAGCGCCGCGGAACGCGCAAGCGAAGCCGCTGAAGCCGCAAAACTGCTTGGGGTGAGCTGGCGCCAGGCGCTCAGCTTTCCCGATGGCGCGGTCGAAAACACACTTGAGAACCGAATTGAGATTGCGCGCGTTCTGCGGCTGGTGCGTCCGCGCGTGGTGATTCTGCCTTACTGGCAGGCGCGGCATCCCGATCATGCGATGGCCGGCCAGCTGGGCTATGACGCTTGCTTTCTCTCCGGGCTGGCCAAGGTGGACACCGGTGCGGCTCCGCACCGGCCGTTCAAGATTGTGTATGCCAGCCTCTATGCCGACGTGCGCCCCAGTTTTATCGTCGACATTACGCCCTTTATCGAGCAGCGCCACACGGCTCTG
>CAYZVG010000334.1:0-3656 GCA_964481595.1 uncultured Occallatibacter sp.
ATGTTCGCTCTCGCGATCGTCTTTCTGCGCGGATATCCCGAGTACATGGCCGGCCTTATCCTGATCGGGCTGGCGCGGTGCATCGCCATGGTAATTGTTTGGAACGAGCTGGCGAAGGGAGATACACAGTACGCGGCGGGACTGGTGGCGTTCAACTCGCTGTTTCAAGTGCTCTTCTATTCCGTGTATTCGTGGGTATTCATCACGATTCTGCCCGGCTGGTTTGGATTGCATGGCGCGGTGGTGAACATCTCAATCGGCGAGATTGCCCGCAGCGTGTTTATCTATCTTGGCATTCCTTTCATCGCCGGCTTTCTTACACGCACTGTTCTGGTTCGCGCCAAGGGACGCGAGTGGTACGACAAGAGCTTTGTTCCGCGCGTGAGCCCGCTTACACTGCTGGCGCTGCTATTCACCATTGTGGTGATGTTCTCTCTGAAGGGCAGCTATATTGTCCGTTTGCCGCTGGACGTGCTGAGGATCGCGGTTCCGCTGCTGATCTACTTCGTCATCATGTTTCTGGTGTCGTTCTACATGGGGCGGAAGCTGGGGGCCGATTACTCGAAGACGACCACGCTTGCATTCACGGCTGCCTCAAACAACTTTGAGCTGGCGATCGCAGTCGCGGTCTCGGTCTTCGGCATTAATTCGGGCGCGGCATTCGCGGCTGTGATTGGGCCACTGGTCGAGGTTCCTGTGATGATCGCGCTGGTGAATCTGGCTTTGTACTTTCAACGCAGATACTTTGTGAACCCGGAATCGAGCGAGGTTGAGAGTGTCTGCGTTGCAAGGACGCCCTGAATTGAACGAGTTGCAAGCCGCGGTTAGGTTCTTATCTGGACCAGCGACTCGTCGCTGTTGCCGGGCGAGATGGTGCTGGTTTGCGGGGCGCGCCAATGGTCGATGTAGCTGATCTTGTGTACGCAGCCGATGGTGCAGTTGGGCGAGCAGCTCTTGGCGGTTAAGAATTCGCGCTTGACGTCGGCAGTGGTGTAGCCGGCCAGCGGCACGCCAGGATAGCCGCGCTGCTGCGAACAGTAGTGAACCAGGCCGTCTTCGCAGATGTAGAGGTAGCGCGAGCCGGCGCGGCAGCGCCAGTCGTTGGGCCGGCCCTGGGCAATGGCCGCCTGAAAGTCGTCGAACTGCGCGTAGTTCTTTTTCTCCCAGCCGCTCATCTCTTCGTAAACTTTTTGCTCATCGGGCTTGAGCGGCCTCAGCTGGCCGTCGCCGTCGTGAATGATGCCGATGGTCGAGGTGAAGCCGAGGGCCAGGGCGCGCTTGCCGATGATGAGCGCCTCCTGGGGATTGCGAATGCCGCCACCCACCACGGAGTTGATGTTGACGTGGAACTCGGCGTAGTCGGCAAGCATTTGCAGCTTTTTATCCAGCACCTTCAGGCTCTTCTTTGAGACTTCGTCGGGGTCGATGTTGTCGATGGAGATCTGCATGTGGTCAAGGCCGGCGCGGTTGAGCCGCTCGATGCGCTCCACATTGAGCAGGTAGCCGTTGGTGATCATGCCGGCGATTGCGCCGGTGCGCCTCATGCGCGCAATGATCTCGTCCAGTTGAGGATGGGTGAGCGGCTCGCCGCCGGAGATGCCGATCATAGCCGTGCCCAGGCGGCCGAGGTGATCGATGCGCCGGTACATTTCGTCAAGCGGCACCGGCTCGCTTACCTTGTCGTACTCGTTGCAGTAGGCGCAAGAAAGATTGCAGAAGCGCGCCGGCACAATCTGCGCCAGCACCGGGTGTGAAGTGGAAGCCAGCGCACGAGCGACCATTGCGTACTCGCGCACCTTGCGCTGAGCCGTAATGATCCGTCCGCGCGCCGTCGATCTCCGGGGAGTAGCCATCAGTACTATTCAATCATAGCGGAGCCGATGGAAACACGGGGCGGTCCGCTGCCGGCAGGGCAATCGCATTTGAAATGCCATAGTGGAGATTCGTTCGGACAAATGGCTTTCAGGCTGTCTTTGGGAGGGAGCAGGGGCATTTATGCCCCTGAAAACCTATTGAACAGGAAACGGCTTTAGCCGCGGGCGTTTCAGCGTAAAGCGATGTAACACCCGCGCCTGAAGGCGAGCTGCTCACATCAGGGGCATAAATGCCCCTGCTCCCTCCTCGCAAGCCCCAAACAACAGAGCCCAGTCAGTGAAATCTTCAAATGCGATTGCCCTACCGCTGACGGGGATTGCAGGGGCAGCTGACCAGCGCGGCGCGGTTCTGCGTCTGGCGTGATAGACTTCGGTTGCGTTTTTGAACCCATCTCCAATGGAGGCTTCTGGCACTATGTCTTCGCGCTGGCTTGTTCTTGCGTCTACTGCGATTCTTTCATTGGCTCTATGCGCGCCCGGCAGTGCGCAGTCGAGCGGCGAGCAAAAATGGGTGGGCACCTGGGCCAGTTCGCAGATGCTTGCTGAGGGCTTTGGCGCTTATCCTTTTGCCAAGGCGACGCTGCGCGAGATTGTTCACGTTTCAAACGGCGGGCCGCGCATACGGGTGCGCTTTACCAACGAATACGGACAGGATTCGCTGCTGATTGGCAGTGCGCACGTTGCGGTGAGCGCAGGCGGCGCGGCGATTAAAGATGGCACGGATCATGCGCTGACGTTTGGCGGCGCATCGAGCGTGAGGATTCCGCAAGGCGCGGCGATCTACTCTGACCCGGTGGAGCTGGCCGTGGAGCCGCTTTCGAACCTGGCAGTCAGCATCTACATTCCTGCGCAGATTATGCGCGCGGAGACGGAGCACCAACTCGCCATGCAGGATAACTTTGTGGCGGACGGCGACCAGACCGCGGCGGCAACGCTCACGGATCCCTCGCCCCTGCGTAGTTGGTATTTTCTGAGCGGCATTGACGTGCCGGCAGTTGAAGGGGCGCGCGCGGTGATTGCGTTTGGCGACTCGATTACCGACGGCGCGGTTTCAACCAACAACGCAAATCATCGCTGGCCCGATGTGCTGGCGGCGCGGCTGAAACAGGAGCGCGGGTTGGAAAACGTGTCGGTGCTGAACGAGGGCATCAGCGGCAACCGCGTGGTGAACGAGAGCACGGGGCCGAGCGCGCTGTCGCGCATTGACCGCGACATTCTGGCGCAGAACGGCGTGCGCTACCTGATCGTGCTCGAGAGCATCAACGACATTGGCCGCCTGCAGCGCGCCTTTGCACCCGAGGACCGGGTGACCGCGCAGACGCTCGAAGAGGGATTGAAGCAGATTGCCGAAGCGGCGCACCAGCACGGCATCAAGGCCTTTGGCGCAACGCTCACGCCGTATGGCGGCGCGGGATACAGCACTCCGCAGGGCGAACAGGTGCGCGAAGACGTGAACAACTGGATCCGCACCAGCGGCGTGTTCGACGGTGTGGTGGACTTCGACCAGATTACTCGCGATCCGGCGAATCCAAACAAGTTCAACCCTGCATACGATTCGGGCGACCACCTGCACCCGAACGATGCGGGCTATAAAGCCATGGCCGAGGGCATTGACCTGAGCCTGTTCAAGTAGACGGCGGCGATTGCAGATGCGGCGTATTTGACACGATCCGCCGCATTTGCGAGACTCAATATTGCTGCCTGTTCAGCTGATGCAAGCTGAAGAGAACCGTGCCGAAGTGGCGGAATTGGCAGACGCGCGTGGTTCAGGTCCACGTACTC
>CAYZVG010000335.1:0-3651 GCA_964481595.1 uncultured Occallatibacter sp.
CTGCCGCGTGTTTCTCAAACACAAGCCGGTAGAGGAGCGCCACGTCGAGGACGTGGGCCGCCGGCCAGCGGTTGAGCCCTTCGCCAATATATGCCGAGACGCCCTTTTCGCGGGCCACGGCGATCGCATAAGTGACGAGACCCTGCTTGTACGTGTTGTGGACCTGGGGAAGGCGCATGACCGATGCGTTTACGCCGCGCGCAGCCATAGCGGCCACGGCAACCTCTGAGGCCGCACGCGGTGCGCCGGCGTGAATGACGGCTTCATTCGATTCAAGGGCAAGCTGGCCGGGCACGGGGTTCACCAAGCCTGTGCCGGAGGTGACGATGAACGGACGGTCAGAACCGGCAAGCACAGAGCCGATGGCCTCAACGGCGCGCGTGTCGGTTTCGCAGTTTTCCTGGAACTTTGAAAAGTCGTGAATGAAAGCGCAGTGGATGACGCCGTCGGACTGGCTTGCTCCCGAGCGCAGGCTACCCAAATCTTGAAGGTCGCCGCGATGCACCTCTGCGCCTGCCGCGAGCAGGGCCTTTGCGCCCGCGTCCGAGCGGGCCATGCCCAGCACCTGGTGGCCCGTTCCAATGAGTTGATGAACAACTTCCGATCCGATGAAGCCTGTGGCTCCGGTAACGAAGACGCGCATATTTTTCCCTCCCGATTTTTGCCGTGCACTAGTAAACTATACCGTACCGTTTACTTCTACACTCTACCGTACCGTTTACACTTGGTCAAGAGACGCTCATTCAAGTTCAAGAGAAAATAACAGATGGCACTGCGAGGCGATCGGCTCAGGGAACATATTCTTTACGCCGCCAAGGACGTGTTCCTTGAGATGGGATTCGAGCGCGCGTCGATGGATGCAATTTCTTCCCGTGCCGAAACCTCGAAACGCACGCTCTACGCGCATTTTGAGAGCAAAGAGAAGCTGTATCTGGCGATTATCGAGCTGGTGCGCACGCTATCGATGACAAAACTGAGGATGCCTGGCGATTACTCCAGCGACCCGGCGGAGGCGTTGACGCTTTTCTGCGGCCGGTATCTTGAGATTCTGCTTTACGCCCCTTCGATCAGGATGTGCCGCATGGGAATCGAGATAGCGGAACGGTTTCCCGAGGGGGCGGAACAGTACTTCGATGTAATTTTCTCAGCAATGAATGAACGCGTTAGCACTTACTTGAAGAAGGAATTTGGGCTGGGTGCGAAGACCAGCGCGGAAGCGGCGCAGAAGCTCATCGGCCAGATTCTTTATCCGCGCTACCAGCGAGCTTTGTTTGGGGTCGACGAGCCGTACAAAACGATTCGCGAAGATGGCCCGGCTGCGGACTTTAACTTAAAGCCAATTCGCAAAGCCGTTGCCGAGTTACTCGATTCCCTGCCCCGCCGCGCTTGAGACGGCGCGACGAGCCAGGAGGCAGGGCTTAGTTTGGCGAAGGCTTTTCAACATGATCGACGACATAGAAATCCGCAGGCGCCTTGCGTAGCTCAAGTTTCAGCCCAAGTGCATCGAGGGACCGATCGAGCGCAGTGCCCTGTGGGTCGGCTGGTATGGTATCCGAAATATTTCCACTAGCCTGTGCTTTAGGTTGGGGTCTTCCTATCGCGTAATCGAGCGTAACCTGGTAGTATCCTTTGATTCCGGTCTCGTCGACAACTGGGTACTGCCCCGCCCCGTATGACCCCATATAGGCGGGCAATTGTCCCGCAAGTTCTTGCATCGACATCTTGCTTCTTTCCATATGCATGGTCATAGTTTCCGCATCGAACTTAGTTGTCGAGGTTCCACTTTTGCCCATGTTGGAGGAGGTGGAGCCATCCTTGTTCGTGACCTGCTTCATTTTTGTGTCTCCGAAGTAGCTCTCTCCGGCTTTTAGCGGCGCATCGATCTCTGCCTGTGTCGGATCTGGGGGCGATGGTTTTAACTTTGATCCGTGTTTGCCGACAACGAGCGCATAGACTTCCCCCTCCCTTTTCTCGACATGGAAGGCCAGGTTGAAGCGCTCTTTGAGAAGGTTCTGCAGCATAACCTCTATGTTGTCCCAGGATGATGCGCCTTCAGGGATCTTTGCCTCAATGTCGTAGTACTCGGAGTCCATCCATTCGGGGCCTGAGATCCTGGCCAATTTGGCTCTGTAGGCAAATGCGATGAGGAGTTTCAAATCCGTATGTGTGTATATGAAGCGCGACTGGTTGATGCGAAAGCCCATTTTTGCTGGATCGAACGGGGCGGCCGGCTTGATGGTTGCGACCTCAAAGGACAGCGTGGCGGGAGGCGGCGTGACGGGGGCCGGTGCGGCGGGGGCTGTTTGCGCGCCCGCACGGGCTCCTGTACAAAACAGCGCGATCGCAACCGCGCTTACTGCACAACACACCGCAAGAAGATGCCTTGAAGCACGTTTCATGAAAGTCCCTCTTTGCTTGGCAGTAGACGAGAACACCCGCACGGGCCCACTTACAGTCTTTGACGCTGCTGCGATGATAAGGCTTTACCACTGAGTCACAGGAGAATGTGATGGCCAGTACAAATGCGCGTGATAACTCGGTGTTTGTGATTGCCGATGGACGCGGCGGCTTGGAGGGGCATGCCGCCTATTGTGGTGTTCTCGGAAGTTCCTGCAAGAATCGGCGAAAGACAACCGCAGGTTCTTCGCTCACCACCCCCAAACTGAAAAGCGTTTGGGGCCCCGTTCGTTCAGAATGACAGCCGCAGTTATTTGATGGACTTCGGAGACAGCACACGATCTGCTTGTCACCGGCGCGGCTATTCCACGGTGACGGATTTGGCGAGGTTTCTGGGCTGGTCCACATCGCAGCCGCGGCGGACGGCAATATAATACGCGAGTAACTGCAGAGGCACAATCTCAACCAGCGGCGAGAGCAACTCGAAAGCCGGTGGAATGTGGATAACTTGTTCCACCATGTCGCCAATGGAGTTATCGCCCTCGGTAGCTACGGCGATAACTCGGCCCGAGCGCGCAGTGACTTCCTGAATATTCGAGATGGTCTTCTCGTAGCGCAGGCGGGACGCGGGATCGTGTTCGTCGCGCGTGGCGATAACGACGACGGGGAGCGACTCGTCGATGAGCGCGTTAGGGCCATGCTTCATTTCGCCGGCCGGGTAGCCCTCGGCGTGAATGTAGGAGATTTCCTTGAGCTTGAGCGCACCCTCGAGAGCGATGGGGAAATGGATGCCGCGGCCGAGATAGAGAAAGTCGCGCGCATTGGCAAAGCTGGCCGCGAGCTGCTCGCACTGCGCGGAACGCGCGCGCAGCACTTCCTCGATTTTCGCGGGAATGCGGCTTAGCTCTTCAATCAGCGCCACGGAGCGATCTGCGTCAAGGCGGCCGCGAAGCTGGCCCAGCTTGAGTGCAAGAATAAACAGCGCCGTGAGCTGCGCGGTGAAAGCCTTGGTGGAGGCGACGCCGATTTCAGGGCCGGCGTGGGTGTAGATTGCGCCGTGCGCCTCGCGGGCAACCATGGCGTCAACCACGTTGCAAATGGCCACGGTCTTTGAGCCAAGCGCGATCATCTCGCGCTGGGCGGCGAGAGTATCTGCCGTTTCGCCAGATTGCGTGATGAGCAGGCCGAGGGCGTTGCGATCGGGGATGGGATTGCGATAGCGGTACTCGCTGGCGTAGTCCACATCGACGGGCA
>CAYZVG010000336.1:0-3628 GCA_964481595.1 uncultured Occallatibacter sp.
GGTTGTCTCGGAGTTCGCGATTCCAACCGGACGGTTCGGCCGTTGGATCGCCGGCCCGATTGTGCGCGCGCTTTACTGGGCCTTCGGTCTGCTCACGGGGCTCACCGTGCGCTCGCTGCCCAGCCACCGCACCGCACTCGCGCACGCAGGCTTCACGCTTGGCAAACGCCGCAGTGGCCTCTGCGGCATGCTCGTGAGCGAGCTTTGGTCATGGGAAGAAATTTCAGGCGGTCGATGAACGTTTGCTCAGTTCAGAAACATGGTGCGGTAGAGCGTGTCGCGCTGAACGGGCTTGAAGCCGGCATCGCGAATAATGCGCCGCAGCTCTTCTTCTGTGGTGCAGTTCGACGTGCCCGCGGCCTTCACCACATTCTCTTCGAGCATTACCGAGCCCACATCGTTGCCGCCAAAGTGAAGGCCAATCTCCAACACCTTCAGCCCCTGCGTGACCCAGCTCGCCTGCACATTCTCAATGTTGTCAAGGTAGAGCCGTGCGATGGCCAGCACCTTCAGGTACTCCACACTGGTGGCTTCGTCCCAGCCTCGTCCGCCGAGCGCCGTGTTCTTCGGCTGAAAGCTCCATGGGATAAACGCGGTAAAGCCGCCGGTCTCCTCTTGCAGCCGCCGCACCACTTCAAAGTGGTTGATGCGCTGCTCGAAGGTCTCTCCCACGCCGAACATCATGGTCGCGGTGGTGCGCATGCCAAGCTGGTGCGCGGTGCGATGCACGCTCACCCAGTCTTCGGTATTGCACTTGAGCCGCGCAATGCGATGCCGCACTTCGTCGTCGAGAATCTCCGCGCCGCCACCGGGAATTGAGTCAAGGCCCGCGTCGCGCAAACGCGCAATCGTGTCGCGCAGGTTCAGGTTGGAGTACTCCGCGATGGCCAGCACCTCTGACGCCGACAGGCAGTGCAGCCATATCCGCGGAAAGCGCTGCTTGATGCCGGTAAACAGCCGCTCAAACCAGTCGATCTTCAAGTCGGGATGAATGCCGCCCTGCATGAGCACGCCGGTGCCGCCCATCTCCTCGGTCTCGGCAATCTTCTCGTAGATCTTTTCAAAGTCGAGGATGTAGCCGTCGTCCGCCTTCTGGCCGTTCTTGGGCAGTGGACGATAGAAGGCACAGAAGGTGCAGTACTCCGTGCAGTAGTTGGTGTAGTTGATGTTGCGATCGATGATGTAGGTGACCACGCCTTCAGGATGCAGCCGGCGGCGCACAGCATCGGCATCAAAGCCGAGACCGATCAGGTCGGGCGAGTGAAAGTAGTCGAGAGCCTGTTGGCGGGTAAGCGGCATAGATTCGATTCTACCAAGCGGGAAATTTGGCCTTAGTTTCAGGCCCCGCGTTTGCGCCCTGAGCGAAACAAAAACAGGCCGCGCGTGAGCAGCGGGCGGCCTTGAGTGCGAGCTAAATTAGATGCCGTGGAGATGCCGCTGAACAGGATAAAGAAGTCAAGAAACGCGCGAAGAAAGCCTTTCGGGTTTTCGGTCGCCATAGGGGAAGTCCTTCGCAATCGAGCCGCGCTTTCATCTTATTTGAGGCCCCGCACACAAGGTTGGATGCAGGGCCGAAGAGATTATTTTGCGGAGCGTCGAGCGCGGGCCGACGCGCAACTCTGAATTTACTTTGTGTAGCGCTTCTGGTGCCAGACCCACGCGGTACGAAGAATATCGTCGAGCTGGGTATACCGCGGCTTCCATCCCAGTTCACGCATGGCCTTCTCAGAGCTGGCGACCAGGACCGCGGGGTCGCCGGCGCGGCGCGGGCAAACCTCCACAGGAATGGGATGCCCGGTGACGCGGCGGGCCGACTCAACCACTTCGAGCACGCTGAAGCCTTTGCCGTTACCAAGGTTGTAGATGAGCGGCTGAAAGTGGACGTTACTTTGATGGGAGGTGTCTGAACCGGTTTTGAGCGCATCGAGCGCCAGCAAATGGGCATCGGCCAGATCGGAGACGTGAATGTAATCGCGGATGCATGTTCCGTCCGCCGTGGGGTAATCGTCGCCAAAAATCTTGATGGAAGCACGCCTGCCAAGGGCGACATCGAGCACCAGCGGAATCAGGTGCGACTCCGGCTCGTGAGCTTCGCCGCGGACAATTTCTCCAGCTCCGTTTACCGGCGCCCCGGCCACGTTGAAGTAGCGCAGCGAGGCGTATCTGAAGCCGTGAATCCTGTTCAACCAGGCCAGCATCTGCTCCACCAGCAGTTTCGATTCGCCGTAGGCGTTGGTGGGCAGCAGCTTTGCATCTTCTTGAATCGGAACAACTTCCGGCTCACCGTATACCGCGGCCGTGGACGAAAAAACCAGCCGGCGCGGTCCGCAGGCGAGCATCGCCTCAAGAAGGGAAAGGGTTGCGGCGGTGTTGTTGCGGAAGAAAATCTCCGGCGTCTTCATCGATTCGCCGGCTTCGATGAGAGCGGCAAAATGGAGCACTCCATCGAAAGGCGAACCGGCGTTTTTGGCACTCAAGAAAAGGTTTTCAAGAGCGGACCGATCCGCAACTTCCCCCTTGATAAACTCCACGCCGCTGGGCAAAAGATCGCGCCGTCCGTGGCTCAGATTGTCGTACACAACCGCCTCGTGCCCCTTTTCAGCGAGCAAACCGGCGACTGTTCCGCCAATGTAGCCTGCCCCTCCGGTAACCAAGATCTTCACAAAAAATATTGTCCTTTCCCGAACACTTTGGGTAACCTTGAGTCTATTACAATAGGGCTAGGCCGGAAGGACAGGAAGTCTTCGGTCAAGAGAACCCGGGCGAGTGGCCCGGTGCCCAAAATAGCTTGTGCAATTCCATCATCCCGCTGGAGTTCTTATTTCCAGCGCCGGCTTAAGGAGCGGGCAGTTTGTTAGCCGCTGGAGAAGAGGAAAAGCGCCCTTGTTGGTTGCCTTGGACGAATGACGGAGTCGGATATGTCCAAGGTATGGGCTGTAGCCAAACTGAGTCTCTCGAATTTGCCCCGGTTTGCGGTTTGGCGTTCAACATATCTCTACCCAAGAGCCACTCGCACTCAACATGATCGATTTACAAGATTTGACACCCATTGGGAGTATGCCTGGACCTCGGTAACCAGAGCGGACAACCGATGCAAAAATGTGCCCGAATTCAAACCCTTCTCCAGGCGCAGCGTGGGCAGAAGTTGTAATCCGGAATTATTCAATTTGGCGTTCGGTGAGAGATGAAAAACTTGATTAGATTAAGAGTCAATGTCATCACATTGGATCACGACAATTCCAGCGGCGCCGGTTCCGTTCCCCCGGCCACATCGGTGTGCCGTTTCAACGTACGCATGGGAGGCCTGCGAGCATGGCGCTAGAGTATACCCCTGGAAGAACGAACTTCGGCTTGCTTCCCGAGCCGGAGCGTAATCCTGTTTCGCTGATCACCAGCTTTCTTGTGAATGGAACGATTCTGGCAATGGTTCTCTATATTGGCGCCACGGCCAGGCACGTGCTTGAGGCACACCACTACGAGATGACGGAGCTGATTATTCCCAGCACGCCTCCGCCTCCCACGCCCAAGGTGAAGATGCCTCCGCTGCCCAAGCTGCCGCCTCCGCCGCAGCCTCCCAAGCTGCAGATGGAAGCTCCGAAGATCGAGATGCCGAAGCCCAAGCCGGAGC
>CAYZVG010000337.1:0-3596 GCA_964481595.1 uncultured Occallatibacter sp.
GCACCAGCCGCCAGTTGGTGCAGGAGCTGGGCCGCGAGCCTTCGAGCGAAGAAATTGCGCGGCGCATGGACATCCCGGTGGCGAAGGTGCGCAAGGTGCTCAAGATCGCGCAGGAGCCTATCTCGCTGGAGACACCGATCGGCGAAGAGGAAGATTCGCACCTGGGCGACTTTATTGAGGACCGGCAGGCGGTTTCGCCGTCTGAGGCCGTCATCAGCGTCAACCTGAAGGAGTACACCTCGCAGGTGCTGCGCACGCTTACGCCGCGCGAAGAGCGGGTCATCAAGATGCGTTTCGGTCTTGAAGACGGCTCGGAGCACACGCTTGAAGAAGTGGGCCAGAGCTTCCAGGTCACCCGTGAGCGCATCCGCCAGATTGAAGCCAAAGCGCTGCGCAAGCTCCGTCATCCCTCGCGCAGCCGCAAGCTCAAGGCCTTCGTTGAAGGCGTCAAGGAAATGTAACTCGTCAAATCAACCAACGCTAACAAGGCCGCAGCCCGCAAAGGTGCTGCGGCCTTTGCGTTTTGCGCCTCCAGCAAAGTTCAAGTCGGCTGATGATGAAGCCATCGCTGTGCATGTGATTGCCAATTGCATATCCCCCCCATCCCCACCGCCTGCTCATCTATAATCGCCAGTTGATTCGCGCACGCTGACAAAACCCCTCGAGTTGGTCCCGCCGCATCCGGGGTCGTCGCGTCTTGCCAATGAGAGGCCACTGCACGCATGAAGACCATTACCCGCCGCCAATTCAATCGCAATGCAGCCACCGTGCTCGCCGCTTCTGCGCTGCCAAGACTCGCTCTTGCGCAGTTGCACCCTCAGAATCTTCAGTTTCCGAAGGGGTTCTTGTGGGGATGCGCCACGGCCGCCTACCAGGTGGAGGGTGGCGCAGCCGAAGACGGCCGTGGGCCGTCGATCTGGGATCTTTTCTCGCACACGCCGGGCAAGACCTATCGCGGTGACACGGGCGACGTTGCCTGCGATTCCTATCACCTCTACAAGGAAGACGTGCGCCTGCTCAGGAATCTTGGCGTCAGCACCTATCGCATGTCCATCTCGTGGTCGCGCATCTTTCCCTCAGGAAAGGGCGAGGTCAATCAAAAAGGCCTGGATTACTACAATCGCGTTGTGGACGAGCTGCTTGCCGCCAACATCACGCCTTACATCACGCTCTTTCACTGGGATCTACCGGCTGCGCTGCCCGGCGGCTGGCAGTCGCGCGACACGTCCAAGGCCTTCGCCGATTACGCCGGCTACGTCACCAGGCGGCTCTCCGATCGCGTCCGCCACTTTATGACCACCAACGAGTTCACCTGCTTCACTGACCTCAGTTATCGCCAGGGCCAGTTTGCGCCGGGTCTCCATCTGCCCGCCCGTGAGGTGAACCAGATCCGCCACAACGGCATTCTCGCCCATGGCCTCGCCGTCCAGGCTATTCGCGGCAACACTCCCGCGGGAACACAGGTAGGCCTGGCAGAAAACGCCACCGTGTATGTTCCGGTAATCGAGAGCGCCGAGCATATTGAGGCAGCCCGCCGCGCAACCCGCGAAGGCAACGCGCCCTTTCTCACCGCGCTCATGGAGGGCCGCTATATCGAGAGTTACCTTGAGCGCGAAGGCGCTAACGCGCCTAAACCTGAACCCGGAGATATGGAGGCCATCGCCAGCAAACTCGACTTTGTGGGCCTCAACGTCTACGCGCCAAATTACGTGCGCGCGGTAGACTCGGCGAGCGGCTACGTCATCGAGCAGCCGCAGAGCTCCTATCCGCACATGGCCTCGCCGTGGCTCACCATCGGCCCGGAGTGCATCTACTGGGCGATTCGTAATGTGAGCGAGCTTTGGCATCCGCCTGCACTTTACATTACTGAAAACGGCTGCTCGGCCGACGACGTGCTCACCGCCGAAGGCCGCATTGAAGATACCGATCGCGTCATGTATCTGCGCAACCACATCACTCATCTTCATCGCGCTGCAATCGAAGGCTATCCCATCAAGGGCTATTTCCTCTGGAGTCTGATGGACAACTTCGAGTGGGCCGATGGCTACAGCAAACGTTTCGGCATTCACTATGTCGACTTCAAGACGGAAAAGCGCACGCCCAAACTCAGCGCCGAGTGGTATCGAACCGTCATCGCGCGCAACGCCGTCGAGTAGAAGCAAGGCGGCAACCGCGCGGATATTGAACAATTCAGTGCACCGCAATCAGCAGAGGAGGGCGAGTTCGCTCACCCTCCTCTGTCACGCAGACAATTTCTCTCTTTGACTTTTGACTTTCAATCTTTCAACTATCAGTGCGGCAAAATCAACAGGCCTGCTGCCAGCAGCTTTTCTGTCAGACGGTCAAGCGCCTGGGGGAATTTGTACGAAAGGGCACGCACGCTCATGCCTATCAGCGTGGCTGCCTCGGCCTGCGTATACTCCTGCAACACCACACGGCTCAGCATCTGGCGGTCGAGCGAGTTCAAATGGTCCAGGCACCGCTCTACGTCGAGAACAAAGATCACGGCGTCCTCAAATGTGCGGATGGGGCGGCTTGACGCCCATCCTCTTCCCACCGGATCGGCCAGGATCGACGGCGCCCTGCCCACCTGCATTGAGGCGTACAGATAACGTCGAAGCATCTTCTCTGTGTGTTTCCTATAGAAGGCCAGGCTGATCGGCGGTGCATCGTCGCGCACCTTTGCCCGCCTGTCTACCTCCGGCCAGGTCTTTGCTTCTTTTTTAGTTTCCGGCTCCTCATGCCAGACCGGTTCCGCGCTACTAGCTCCCCAAATCGTCGCCAACTGCAGGGCTGCGCTCATCGCGCACCTCCCATGGCTTCAACCGGCTTCAAAACCTTCATATGCGGTTTTCGCGCCGGCCGCCCGCGCCGTTTCCGGCTCTCGGGTGACGGAAAGTCTTTTAGTTTTACTTCACATAACTTGCAATAAACACCTTGATGAGGTTGGGCGCGGTACCAAAGACTGCCGCATCCCTCGCAAACTTTCAGTTGCACGCGCAATTCCATGACTAATTCTCCATTGGTGCGGGTTCTCCCGAGGATTCACTTTGGTATCCGTTTCACCTCGAGGTAAAAAGAGCCAGGATCGACTTCCCGGGATTCTTATGTCCCGATGGGGGCTTGCCGCCTGAGATCTTTCGTTGCTTGTCATGCTGGTAGCGCGCAGATCGTGGAATTCTCGCATTCGGATCGCCTCATGTACCTCTGCTCGGTGCCATGGGGCGGGGAAGGAGCATCCGGCGCGAGCACAAATCTGCCGGAGAATGTTCATTGGCCGCGCCGGGGGGCTGACTCCCGCTCCGTCCGGAGGGCGGCCAAAGCAACTTTCCCTAAAAAATTCCCACAACCCAATGCGAGATTAAGTAAACCCAATGTAGGGATATGTATCTCTTGCGTCAACTCTCCCGCACACATTTGCGCATGTTAGTTTTGCATTCAATGCCAATACGCTCAGAATGAAGGCCAATCGCCGCTTTTAGATTTTCCTGGGGAAAACTAAGAGCGGTCTTCACCATTGCCGGTGGCAAATTTTCCACAAATGAATTTTACCCAGATGCACGAACGTCTCCGCCTGGAGCTGGTCCGCAGGATAC
>CAYZVG010000338.1:0-3526 GCA_964481595.1 uncultured Occallatibacter sp.
TCGCCCACGCTGAGGCCCTCCAGGCAGCCTCAGACGCCGGCCGCGCCGCCGATCCCGACCTCTATCGATGGAATATTGTTCCGCACGGCCACGACGAAGTTATCCACTACATTGAAACCGCTCTCGCCCTTCGCGATGCAGACAAGGCCGTGCCCTTCGCCACCGTGCGCATCGCCGACAACGCCGTCATCGGTTCCACACGTTTTTTCGATATCGAAACCTGGCCCTGGCCCGCCGGTCATCCCCGCCACGGCCGCCCTCATCCTGACGTATGCGAAATCGGCTACACCTGGCTCACGCATTCGGCCATCCGCACCGCCGCAAATACCGAGGCCAAGCTGATGATGCTCACCCATGCCTTTGAGGTCTGGAAGATGGAGCGGGTCTGCCTGCATACCGACGCGCGCAACCAGCGCTCGCGCGCCGCCATCGAGCGCATCGGCGCAAAGTTCGAAGGCATTCTCCGCGCCCACCGCATTGGCACTGACCTCACCATCCGCGACTCCGCGCGCTTCTCAATCGTCGCCGCCGATTGGCCCGCAACCAAGCGCGCACTAGCCGCTCGCCTCCGCACACGGTAGGTTGAAAATTGAATTCGCCCCAACGCACCTTTCCGTGTCGATGGGCCGATACCAGTTTCTGCAAATACAACCGGACAAATCGGGCCATCACTCAATTGGTGACTCCCTTCGCTATCGAACCGGACTCTCTGGCTTATCAGACCAGCGCTTTCACCTGGCTAGCTTGACAGCCGCGTGAATGTTGGTGGGTGTGGAAGGATTCTGAACCTGGCAATTGTATCTTCGACGTTATCTTCCCAGTAGCGCCATTCACGTCTTCTTTCCCGCCAGTTTCCCGCGGCTCCACTGGAACAAAACCAGACGGGCACACTCTTACCGCGCGTATTTGAGGATTGCGCCGGCGACTTGGCCAAGGGGGAGAACTTTGTCAACAGCATTGGTCTTGATGGCTTCTTTAGGCATGCCGAAAACAATGCATGTGGCCTCGTCCTGCGCGATGTTGATGGCGCCGGCTTGCTTCATCTCGAGCATTCCCCGCGCGCCGTCGTCGCCCATTCCTGTAAGGATGACGCCGACGGCGTTTCGTCCGGCATAGCGCGCGGCGGAACGGAACAGCACGTCGACCGACGGACGATGCCGGCAGACCAAGGGGCCGTCTTTGACTTCAACGTAGTAGCGCGCGCCGCTGCGCTTGAGCAGCAGATGATGATTGCCGGGGGCAATGAGCGCGCGTCCGCGGATCACGGTGTCGTTGGTGGCCGCCTCCTTGACGCTGATGCTGCACAGGCCGTCGAGACGGTTGGCGAAGGCACGCGTGAACAGCTCGGGCATGTGCTGCACAATGACGATGCCGGGCGTGTCGCCGGGCAGAGTTTCAAGGACAATCTTCAGTGCTTCAGTTCCACCGGTGGAAGCGCCGATGACCACAACCTTCTCAGTGGTTTCAACCATGGCGTGCGTGGCGGGAGATAGGATGGCGTCGGCGGTGAGCTTTGGCTCGACGGTTTGACTGGGACGCAGCGGGTGGATGTTGGCCTGGGCAGCGGCTTTTACTGTTTCACATAATTCGATGCGCGCGTCCTCAAGAAACTGCCGCGCGCCCAGGCGCGGCTTGGCGACGATGCCGACTGCGCCGTATTCGAGTGCGCGAAGAGTGCTTTGCGCGCCCTCTTCTGCCAGGCTGGAACAGATGACCACGGGGATGGGATGCTGGCTCATGATCTTCTTGAGGAAGGTGAGCCCGTCCATGCGCGGCATCTCGATGTCGAGCGTGATGACATCGGGGGCTTGTTCGGCGATGCGGTCGGCGGCGACGAATGGATCGCCGGCAGTGGCGATGACCTCGATCTCAGGATCGGACTCGAGCACCTCGCGCAGTGTCTGGCGGACAACGGCGGAGTCGTCGACCACGAGAACGCGGATTTTTCCTGTGCCTGTCATGGGAGATCTTCAACTTCAACACTGAGAAGCGCATTGCCTGGATGCAGAAGGCGCGAGACCGTTTGCGCAGACGCGAAGGTTTGCGAGTGCCGCTGGAGCAGCACTTCACCGGTTACGGTGTTGAAGTAGATATTGACCCCGCGCGTGCCGCCGAGCGAGGATGCGGTAACACTCAAGCCTTCTTCCTCGGCTGTTTTGAGAGCAGCTTCACTGTTCATTCTGCCGACGGATGGACGCCTGGTGCAAGGGTCGACGGGCAGCACGTCTCCTCCGCCGAACAGCTTTACCTGGATATCTCCGCGGCGCGCGCCCAGCTCGTCGAAGCGCCGGGCCATCTCGCGAATCGCGAACTCGACATAGCGCCGGCCCGCGGTGCGGCCGAGCGATGCCGTGAGCCGGGCCGGTACGCGCGGCATCATGGGATGGCAGAGCGCGGCGATGCCGAGCCTGGGGTCCCGAAAGGCGACTCCAACACACGAGCCGAGAAGCGTGCGCAGCATGGCCGGCTCGGTGACCAGCCGGGACTCGCCAGGCTGCACGACAATCTCCGGCAATTGGCCGTCAGGCTGCGGCATTGCTTCTCCGATACAAGGCGGGAGCCACGGGCGTGAGCGCCAGATCCATATTGTGCAGAGTCTCGGAGTGGCCGACGAACAGATACCCGCCCGGCAGCAGGCGCTGAGAGAGCTTGTGCAGGACCTGCTCCTGCGTAGCGCGATCGAAATAGATGATGACGTTGCGGCAGAAGATGGCGTCGGCCTTTTCGATGAGGCCATAGTCGGCGTCCATAAAATTCAAGCGCCGGAACTCGACCAGGCGGCGCAGCTCCGGCACCACGCGCACGCGGTTCGAGGCCGGATCGCGGCTGGCCATGAAGTACTTTCGGCGCAGCGCGGAGGGTATTGGCGCGGCCGCTTCAGCGGGATAGACGGCCTGCTCGGCTCTTGCAAGCACAGTGGTGCTGATGTCGGTGGCCAGAACTCTGAAGCGGAAACCGGGATGCGTCTCGGCAAACTCGCTGAGCACGATGGCCATGGTGTAAGGCTCCTCGCCGGTGGAGCAGCCCGCGCTCCAGATCGTGAGCGGCCTTCCATGATCGCGCGCCGCCCACTCGGGCAGCATGGTGCCGGTCAGAAAATCGAAGTGGCCCGGCTCGCGGAAGAAATCGGTTTTGTTGGTGGTGACCACGTCGATGAGAGGAATGAGCTCGTCTTTGATTCCCTCACGGCGAAAGAGAAAGTCGCAGTACTGGCTGTAGGTGGGCATGTCGAGCGCCTTCAGGCGCCGCCTGAGCCGGCCCTCGACCATGGTCTTTTTGTCCGCGCCCAGTCGAATACCCGCCTGCTCGTAGATGAGAGCGCACAGGCGGGTATAGTCCCGGGACGACAGGTATTCTTCGTGGATGCTCATAGTACCCGTGGAGCGGTCTTGAGGAATCGCTCCGTTGGTTCGGTTACGCGGCGACTTCCGCCAGCGGTGTGGTGGTTTCCTGCCCGCAGACCGTTGCCAGCTCCTCGGCGGAGAAGACGCGATCGATATCCAGAATCATGATGAACTGGGTATCT
>CAYZVG010000339.1:0-3500 GCA_964481595.1 uncultured Occallatibacter sp.
CCTCAACGTATTCGCGGGTCTGGGTGAACGGGATGGACTCGACAAACTCGTCGATGCCGGAATAAGGGCCGGCGGACTGCCAATCGGCAACGCGGCTGTCTCCAGCGTTGTAGGCGGCCAGCGCGTATTCCTGCACGCCGCCGAAACGGTCGAGCATCTGGCGCAGATAACGCGTGCCAAGGCGGATATTGGTCTCGGGGTCGAGCAACTGGAAGGTTTGAAAACGACTCATTCCCTCTTCGCGGGCCATGGCCTTACCGACTGCGGGTAACAGTTGCATGAGTCCGTAAGCGTTGGCGTAAGAGATGGCCGAGGGATTGAACTCCGACTCCTGACGGATGAGCGAAGCGACGAGATAGGGATCGAGGTTGTTCTTTGCCGCCTCGGTCTTGATGGTGTCCCAATAAGGCTCGGGAAAGAGGATGCGCCAATAGGCCAGCGGAATGCTGCCGATGGAGGCCGTTGCCGCGCTGGGCAAGCCGCGCTTTAACGCGCGCAGCGCGCGATAGGTTTCGCCGTAGGAGGCGTAGATTTGCGCCTCGGCCAGCGCGCTCCACGACGAGGAATCGGGATCGGCGGCGATCTCCTGCGCGATGTACTCGTTGAGTCCGGCGTTGGCCAGCAGGCGGGCTTTGGCAAGATGCGGGCTGTCGGCGGGAAACGTTTCGACCAGCTTGGGCTGCGTGATGGGCTGGATGCGGTCAAGCTGCGGTTGCGCGACCGGAACGGGATTACCCAGGGCAGCCAGGCGGGCGCGGGCCATCTGTGCGTAAAAGTAGTGCGAATAGGCGCGGACAATGGCCCGATAACTGGAAGCAGCGAGAGCCGGGTTGTGGTCGGCAGACTCGTACAAACGGCCGCGCCAGTAGATTGCGCCTACGGTCTCAGGAGCCGTGGGAAAGAGGCGAATCTGCTCGTCAAACATGCTTGCGGCCTCAGGGTAGAGGCGCTGCCGGTAGTCGAGCCATCCTGCGCGCCAGTGGGCGGCGGCAGCATTTTTGCTTTGCGGAAAGTGCTCGGCGAGATAGCGGTAGTACAGAACGGCGTTGGGATAATCGCGCTTGAGCAGATACATGTTGCCGCTGGAGTAGAGCGCCTCGGCGAGCCAATCGCTCGAAGAGAAGCGAGACTCCATCTCCGTCACGATTGCCTGCTGCCCAGCGGTGTCGTCGCGGTCGCGAGCCAGCTCCATGAGCAGATAAAGACGGCGCGCGCCATTGTCGTCGGCGGTGTCAGGCAGGGCCTGGAGCATGGCGGGAGTCAGGCGCTTGAGCTTCCACTCGCAGGCGGCCTCTGAGACAGCGAAGGTGGCGCGGGCATTCTCCCCGAGAGAGGAGATGCGCAACAGGGCGCGGTACTGGTCGGCGGCTTCGCCGTAGCGGCCGGCGCGGTAGTAGGCATCGGCCAGGCTGCTTAGCTCTTCGGCTGTGAGCGTAGACTCCAGGCCCATCTGTGTGAGCCGTGCGCGAGCAACTTGCGCATCTTGCGTGAGCGGGTGGTCAAACAAGACCTGCTTGAAGACAGCCGCCGCAGCCGGCTGCTGGCCAAGAGCATAGTCAACCTGGCCCTGCGCCAACTGGAAGCCGGAGCGGTCTTCCGCCGCGAGGCCCTTGGCATCTGAAAGCACTTTTTGGGCCGCGGCGGGGTTGTTGAGCGCGAGCAGAATGCCGGCTTCAAGCTCGGGGGCCTGCGCATCGAAGATGCTGTCGGGATATCGGTCGACGAAGCCATGCAGAAGAGCTTCAGCCGCGGCATCGTCGCCAGACTCATGACTGGCCTCGGCGCCAAGAAAGTCCGCGTAGTCGGCAAGCTCCTGGCCGGCCTGACGCGCCTGGCGCAGATACTGCTGTGCTTCAGCGTAGCGCTTGTCGAGCAGGCAGGCGTGGCCCAGCGCGAGATAAGCGGCGGCGGCGGCTTCGCCGGTGTGTTTGCGCGCGTAAGCGGTAACGCCTGCGTATGCCTCGGGCGTGCGCAACAGGGCAAGTTGCTGGGCCATGGGCCGCAGCTCAGTGGATGCGGCAAAGGCCTGGTGCAGACTGGCGGTGCGCGCCGCGGCTGCGGCTCGGCTGGCACGCGCGGCGTGGCTTGAGGGTTTGCGGCTGCGCGATCCGGATTTGCGCGAAGGCGTGTGCCGGGATGAGGTTTTCCCTTCCGATGCTCCGGCAGGTTTCGCGGCGTTTTGAACAGTGGTGGGAGCGGGGCCGTCTGCCTGTCCGGCAAGCGGCGCGGCCACCATGAGCGAGGAAAGCAAACCGGCAATGATTCGCCTTGACTGACCGAGAATTGGATGTGGGGAAGCCTGAACCCTCATATCTACAACTCTATTCCGACTCTGCTTTATGTTGACGCACTGGAACCAGCAGCGTTACCGCGCGTCCCGTTTCCGGGAGCGGTTCCCTCTTCGAACTTCTTCCACAACTTTGGCTTGGTTCCTTCGGCTGGTGTCCGTTACACTCTATCTAGCAGCCTGAATCGTCCATTGCACGCCGGCCCCTTGAAACTTTGAGGCCTTTTAGGCAGCGATTTTGCATCCAGCCCCCATGTCTACCATCCAACAGATTGACGAGCCGCATCCCGACGTAGCCTTGGTTGCAAGGGTACGCGCGGGCGATGACTCGGCGTACGATACGCTGGTCCGCAAATACGAGCGGCAGGTCTTCAGGATTGCGCAGCACATTACGCAAAACCGTGAAGACGCCGAAGACGTAATGCAGGACGCGTTCTTGAAGGCGTACGAGAAGCTGGATCAGTTTCAGGGGAACTCGAAGTTTTACACATGGTTAGTGCGAATCGCAGTCAACGAGAGCCTGATGCGGCTGCGCAAGCGGCGCACGGGCAAGACGGTCTCAATCGACGAGGATATGGAGACAGAGGAAGGCTCCGTGCCACGCGACCTGGCCGATTGGGCTCCCAATCCGGAGCAGAACTACACGCAGGCCGAGCTGGGCGCGATTCTGGAGAAGACGATCAAGGGATTGCCGCCGGGGTTCAAGGTGGTGTTCGAACTGCGCGACGTGCAGGGACTCTCGACCGAAGACACGGCGGAAGCGCTGGGACTGAGCGTTCCGGCAGTGAAATCGCGGCTCTTGCGGGCTCGCTTGCAACTGCGCGAGCGGTTGAGCCGCTACTTCAAGAGAAAAGCAGGACCGAAGGAATTGACACCGGCGGGATCGAGGGCGGAAAAATGAATGTTGGCGCGATGAGTGCTTCTATCGATCCCGGACATCTCTGGCCTGCAAAGCTCTGGCGATGGCCGGCCGACGAGCGAATTGGAATGCGACAAGAGCCCGTGTCCTTTGGTTTAGAGATCGCGGGGGTTGCAAGGTGACCTGCACTGAGTTTCTTGCCATTCTTGACGATTTGATCGACGACTCGGTTGCCGCGCAAACACGCGCCGAGGTCGAACAGCACCTTCACAAGTGCGGCCACTGCGAGGTCATCTTCAACACCACCCGCAAGACGATCCAGATCTATCGCTCGCACGAGCTCTACGACTTGCC
>CAYZVG010000340.1:0-3497 GCA_964481595.1 uncultured Occallatibacter sp.
GCAGTGCCACACGCGCACGGCGCTAAACCCCACCGTCGCGGCCACCTTGACCATGGTCTCTTCATAGCCCTGGGCCGTCACCAGGTCATAGCCGGCAACGTGGGTGTGGCAGGTGTCAAGACAAACGCCCACCGGAGCCGCAGGCTTCAATCGCTCCACCAGTTCGGCCACTTGCTCAAAGCTGCCGCCCAGTGAGAACTCCGCGCCAGCCGTGTTCTCAATCAGGATGCTGAAGCCCGTTCCCTGCCAGGGCAAGCCATCGATCGAGCGTTCGATTGAATTGGCCGCCAGCTTCAGGCCTTCGTCGCGCGTGAGCCCCTTCCACGAACCTGGATGCAACACAAGATACTCCGCGCCATATTGAAGGGCGCGCTCAATCTCTCCGCGAAACGCCGCGATGCTCTTTTCGCGAACCTCGTCCGACTGGCTGCAGACGTTCACCAGGTAACTGGTGTGAATCACCAGCGGACCCACATCAAGCTTGGCGCGCAACTCGCGCATGCGCTCAGCATGTTTGGGATCGACCTTCGGCGCGCGCCACATGCGCGGGCTCGACGAAAAAATCTGAAACGTGTTTGCGCCGATCTCCCGCGCCCGCTCAACCGCGTTTGAAGCTCCGCCCGCCGTGCCAAGATGTACACCAATCCTCAATTCCATTGGAACAGTGTACAAGCTGGACAACCCGCACAGGCACTGCACTCAACCTCAAAACAACAGGATGCATCTCTTCGCTCTCGCTGCGTGTGGAATTGAAAGGTGACTGCGACAGTAAATGCGCCGTAGAATGAATGCACCCGGCACGCGTACCGGATCGTGAGGCTCATGTGGACTTCGGCGCTGTTAACCTGAGTGCTGGAGCACGCCTTCGCACAGCCATGGTACTGGCCATTGTTGCCGACGCGGTACAGCTTATTTTTCTGCCGTTGTTTGTGGAAGGCGCGCCATCGCCGGTCGACGACCTCCTCGATGTTGCTATGGGAGCCGTTCTCACCTACCTGCTCGGCTGGCATTGGGAGTTTCTTCCGTCGTTTCTGGCAAAGCTTGCTCCGGGAGTCGACCTGGTTCCCTGCTGGACCATTGCAGTCGCGAATGTCTATCGCAAAACGAAGCGCATCGCAGCGGCCATGGAGGGAATTCCGACCGGAGGCCCTTCGCAAACCGGACCGCGAGCGCAGTAACTCACGCTGGAGCGAGCAGCATGTCCGCATTTCTGAATAGCTCACTACAGTCCTGAGTGCCAGCTGCTCATTTTCCTGCTGAACAACTGCAAGCGGCGTAGCTCTGGGCAGTGTAGTTATCGAGCGCGCAAACATACTGCGGCCAGAAGATGCTTAGCTGCGCAGACTTGTCGCCTACAAAATAGTCGCGAAGATACGATCGGCTCTCTGGCGTGGCTGCACGTTGGTCGGCCTTTAGGCGCTTCACCAACTCATCCACTGCTGCCGGTGTGTAGCTGGGCTCATGGTAGGTTTCGCGGTAGTCGTATTCCGTTGCCCACTGCGTGGCAATGCCAGTTTGATTTGAGGCTGCAATCACACGGTAGTCGCCGATCGACGCAGTCTCCGCATTCACCTGAGCAATCGTGAACGAAGGGTTGTTTCCGTCGACGGGCGAGATAGATGGAGTGATCTTGACGGCCACGCGATGCTTACTCGCATCATCACCCTCCGGCTCCAAGAGACGCATCTCATCCATGTGTGTGTGGGCAAAGACTCCGAGGCGCACCACATCGGCGTACTCCACCATCAGGTCAGCCATCTTGTCAGAGGCCAGAAACCGCACCGGCTCCCCGCTGCCACAGATGTTGCCCGCCTTCCTGATTGTCGAATAGGGATCGATCCCCGGCGGGATGTGCCCGACAACCCAAACCCTCTCGCCTGCCTGCCGCGCCTGTATGAGCTGGTGCTTCATCCATTCCATTTCATCGTTTGCCGCGGTGGGATCAGACTGGCCGCCGCAGGCGCGATATTTGCCAGAGAGAAACACATCGTTCAACACAATGAGACGGGTGTTCCTCATCGGCGCTGCCATCTTTACGGAGTAATAACCGCCGGCCGCAAACTCCTTGGCGGCCAACTGCCGGTCCGCCTCAGAAAGGTCTTCGGCCAGGAGCTTGCCAGCCGCCGCGAGAAAACTACTGTTCGCATCCAACTGATAATCGCCACAGTTTGAATCGTTGTTTCCCAAGGCCGTGTACACGGGCATGCCGGGAAAAGTGGTGCGCAGCTCTCTGGCAACAAACGCGAGCGTCTTCAAGACGAATGCGTCGTAGTCGCCGGGTGCGGCATTGGGGAAAGACGCGGCGTACCTGCAAGTGAAGTTGTGGGCGATAAGATCGCCGGCCACCAACATGAACTTTGCGCCGGGCTCGTGGCTCTTCATCGCCTGCAGGCTGGAATTGAGCAGCGCAAACGGCGTGTCGACGCCCTTGGCGTGGCATTTATCCTGGAGCGCGTCGAAGGCCGCAGCTTGATCCGGCGAAGGCGCGGCGGCGAAGATCGACTTCCACTCAGCTACCGGCGCGGCGGCAAGCGCCTTGACCTTGCCTGGATCGTGAAACGGATCGAAGTGAATATCGCTGATAAGCAGCGCCGGGAAATCGCGGCTCGCCGACTGCGCGGTACGGTCAATGGACGGCTGAGCAAGCGCAATCTGCGCGGGCAAAAGAACGGCGACGGCCAGGGCGACGCCGGCCAAGTGCGATGAGCAGATAAAGGTACGCAGCATAGGGTTCATTGTCGATGATTTCATGGTTTCGAACAAATGATAGAGGACTGACAATACACTCCTGTGAATCATGGAACGCAGCTTTGTAACCAGCAAGGGCGCACTTCCGGTCCCAGTCTTGCGTTGGCGGTGTAATCCGCTGCATGTGCGGCCGTTGCTGGTGATATTCTCGGCTCGTGAAGTCCCGTCTCCCCATCACGGCCATGCTTATGCTGATTGCCGCGGCTGCAATTGGCCAACAGCCGGCTCAAACGCCTGCTCCGGCTGCGGCGGCGGGGCAAGACCGGGTGCTGGTGCTTCAGGGCATAGGCCGCGGCGTTGCCCCCATCGACGGCAACTGGCAGTTCCACCTGGGCGACGATCCGCGCTGGAAAGACCCTGGGTTTGACGACTCGAAGTGGGAGAAGCTCCTAACCAACGATGCAGGTGGTTGGGGCGACCAGGGACACCCATCCTACACAGGATTTGCGTGGTACCGCCGTCACCTGGATATTCGTCCAACGCCCGGCTCGACGGGCAAGTACAGCGTTTTTATTGAGGAGGAACAGGACGCCTACGAGCTGTACTGGAATGGAAAACTGATTGGGCAGTATGGCAAGTTGCCCCCTCACGCGTCCTGGTATTACGGATCGTTCCCACACGCGTTTCCTCTCACCGGCACCAATTCCGGCGTGCTGGCCGTGCGCGTTTGGAAGGCTCCGCTCGATGCATTCGACGAAGCAGAGGAAGGCGGCATCCTCAATCCCCAGGTGGGTGACCCCAGTTCGATT
>CAYZVG010000341.1:0-3465 GCA_964481595.1 uncultured Occallatibacter sp.
TGGTTATGTGTGAACACGAAGGGCAGAGCCAGCAGAAGCGCGGCTGCTCCGCCCAAGGGAAGAGCAAACTTCTTTGCCTTTGTTACTAATGAATTAGTTGATGCGGTCATGGGTAAACCTCTCATGTGGTCTGGGTTCCTTGGTTAAAGTTGGAGAAACAGCCATCCATCGCGCATTGCCGCGACACCAGGCTGCGAGGGGATCGAACTTGCTGGAAAAATCTTCAAGACCAGGCGGGTGGTGGTGATTCGGATTGCGGTGCGCGCCGGTGCTTGATTGATTGCGCCGCCGGTTGCATTGGCTTGCGCGCTTGTCTGCGGGTCAACGGCAGTGGCAATGTCATAGTCGGCTACAATCTGCGCATTTGTGCCCGACGTCTGCACTTGCTCGAAGGTGGTCATCACAATCCACTGCTGCTCTTTTTCGTTCGGCGCTGCCGGGCTTGACTGCGCATCGCGGAACAACATGTCGCCGATCGACATATCGCCGATCAAGGCTTTCGCCATTACAGCGCGTGGCTGGCCCTCTTGGGCAGTTGCAGACGCAACGCTCGAATGCGACGCGGTCGTGGCTGCTGGTGAGGAGCGCAGAATCTTCGCACCTGCGCTCGCAGCATCAGCAGGAGCGCATGCGCCAACACAATCTGCGTTTGTTAAACGAGATTTGCTAACTCGAGAAGGCATTGGCAATGCCGCGAGCGTTGACGCATGCGCACTGCTCTCAGGAACAAATGCCACCAGTTGCGGGCACCGCGCCATGGCAACGGATGCAACCGCCAAACCACAGGTCATTGCGCCAACGAGCAGGCGCGTACCTGCCAAACTGAGTTCGCGCCTTCCGCGCAGAATGCTGTGCACACGATCGACCAGCTCCGGCCTGCGCTGCCACGCGCCCAGCGAAAGCGCCTCCGCCCTGCGATCGAGCCCGCGCTCGGCAAGGCTCGCGAGGCAAGCCGCATAGGCCCGCGGCGCCTGCGTAATGCGGATGACGCCTTCGTCGCAGGCCATCTCGCGCTCCCGGCAAAGCCGGCGCTCCATCCACGCCAGCGCCAGATTAAGCGGAAACAGGACAAGGCAGAGTTTCTGAAACAGGTTTGACCAGTCGTCGCGGCGGCGCAGATGCTCTGCCTCATGCAAGGCAATCTGCTCCAGTTCGCCGGCGGTGAGTCGCGTGAACAGCCAATCGGGAATGAGGATGCGCGGCTTCATGAATCCGATCACGCAGGGCCGCTGCAAGTCCGTAGTGGTGCAAACCTCTACCGGTCCGCGTCCGCAGTCGGACAGCGCCGCAAGCAGCATCGAGCTGAGGCGCGGGGCCAGTTCGACCGGCCGAGCGCTCTTCCACAGCGCGCGTAGCCGGACGGAGTGAACCGCGAGATCCGCAGCCCGAACCAGCGACGCGAGGGCCCACAGAGCTGCAATTGCAAAGCTCCAGCGCTCGTCAAGACTGAGCATGGGACTGAACAGGGGCCCCGCCCCTTCAAGCGGCGCCGGCCCGGCTACGCTCGTTGTAGCGAACGCAGCCGGAACCGAGGCGAGTAAGGGAAGCCCGGCGAGCACGATGAAAGCCGCAGCCCACAATCTAAAGCGGTGCGCGGCGGAGACCCCAGGGAAAAAGCGGATGCTGAGAGCCAGAAAACAAACCAGCAATGCGCCCTGCCAGAGAGCGGAAACCGCAGCCGCGGCTGCCTGCTCTGAAAATAGACTCAGAGAATCGACGGGAACGACAGCCGCGATGGCGTGGAGAAGCGCAATGGGATTCATTCCCGGCCCTCCTCAATGAGATCGGGCCGATCTGGCTGCGCATTGCGAATAGCATCTTTGAGCCGCTCAAGCTCCTCCGGCGTAATCTGCTCGTCGCCCAGGAGCGAGAGCAAAAGCTTTTCGCGCGAGTTGCCAAAGAAGCGGCTCATCACATTCCTGACCGCAGACCTGCTGGCTTCGTGCTCAGCAACGCAGGGCCGATAGACGAACGCGCGCCCCTCCTGGTGGTGCTCCACATATCCCTTTTGCTCAAGGATGCGGATGGTGGTGAGGACGGAGTTGTAGGCCAGCGGCTCGTCGTCCGGCATGGCGTCCACCAAGTCATTGACCGCGGAGTCGCCGCGCCGCCAGAGGATCTTCATCAGCCTCAGCTCGGCTTCAGTCAGCGTATTGGATCGTTTCGGCGGCATCTATCCCTGCTGATCTCCGTGGTCAATGCCCGAGGGCCCGGCCCGCAAATCTGGCCTGCGGATCTGGGCCGTTCAACCCTATAGACGCACAACTAATGGATTAGTTACTAAGGTTGCGACAAAGATTTTTCGGGGCTTGGCGGCAAGCGCCGCTCATCCCGCCCCCGCAGCGCGCTTCTGCCATCCTTCATTGACTTCCCATACGCCGGTTCCAATAATCGAACGATGGAGATCTACGAAGAGATCGTGAAGCTGCAGCGCGCGGGGCGCAAGGGAGCGGTGGCCACCATCGTGAACGTGCGCGGATCTATCCCTTCGTTTAAGAGCGCCAAGATGCTGGTGCGCGACGACGGCACCATTGCCGGAACCATTGGCGGCGGCTGCGTTGAAGCCGACGTTTGGCACGCGGCGCGCGAGGTGATGGAGAGTGAGAGGCCGCGTACGCTCAGCTTCGACTTGAACCAGGACCCAAAGTTCGACACCGGACTGGTGTGCGGCGGCACGCTCGATATCTTTATTGAGCCTGTACTGCCTGCGCCAGTGCTTTACATCTTTGGCGCTGGACACGTTGGCCTTGAGCTGAGCAAAGCCGCGGCGCGCGCGGGGTTCAGCGTGACGGTGGCGGACGATCGCGAGAGCTACGCCAACAGCGCGCGGTTTCCTGAGGCGGAGAAGGTGATCGCCGAGGACTTTGAGAAGACGTGCGCCGGCATTGAGCCCACCGACGCCACATATATAGTGATTGCGACGCGCGGACACCGCGACGATATGCGTGTGCTGCGCTGGGCGGTTCAAACCGAGGCCAGATACATTGGCATGGTCGGCTCGCGGCGCAAGGCGATCACCGTTTATCGCGAGCTGGTGAAAGAAGGCCTGAAGCCGGAGCTGTTCGAGCGCGTTCACTCGCCTGTCGGGCTCGACATTGGCGCGGTAACGCCGGAGGAGATTGCCGTCTCCATCACCGCCGAGCTGATCGGCGTGCGGCGCAAAGCGGAGCGGCCACTGCCGCACATGAGCTGGTTCCACCAATACAAACCAGGAGGCGCAGAGCCTCTCGACGAGCGCGCCAGCGGCGACGAAGAACCATGTGTATTATCCCCGGTCCCCAAAGGCGAGGGACCGGCGGCACCCTGATCGTGGCTTGTACGGATCACCGAGACCGTGGCCACGCGCCGTTGGCACGATGAATGGCAGGACGCTCAGGGTTGAGTTGCGGAGACCGGCGTCAGCTTGGCAGCTTCCGCAAGAGGGAACCCTATTGCGCCGACGCGGTCTGAATTCAAATCCAGGAT
>CAYZVG010000342.1:0-3458 GCA_964481595.1 uncultured Occallatibacter sp.
GGGGCGAATACGCGGGCGCGGTTGTGGGCGCGTTGAACACCGCTTCGCAGATGGGCTCGCTGTCGTCGTCGCTGGCGTTTGGATACATCGTGGCGCGCTTTGGGAATTACAACCTGCCCTTCATTCCGATGGCGGCGCTGAGCCTGATTGGATTCCTGCTTTGGCTCAAGGTGGATGCCTCGCAGCCGCTGGTGAGAGCGGATGTGGTTTGAAGTTGTGCCCGGTTATGCGGTATACCCCGGTCCCCAAATGCGAGGGACCGGGGGCACCCGGCAACCCGAGCCAATTCTTTGGTTTCTTTACGGCTTACGGTTGGCTATAGTCATTCCATCCGTATCCGGCCTTCCCCTGAGGACGAATCAATGGTGCTTACGCTGTCGCTCACTCTCGCTGACGCCGAGGATTCAAATGCGTAGGCTCATTCTCACGATTTTGCTCGCGGCGCCGCTGGCCGGGTTGGGGCAGGCAGCGATCACGATTTCTCCCGGGCAATGCGTTTGGCGAGCGGGCGACGACGTGCGGTGGGCTGCGCCCGATCTGGACGAGACGGGATGGACGCCGGACGCGCAATGGAGCCCGACGCTCGCTCAGCAACGGATGTGGGTACGCTGCCATCAAGACCTGACCTCGCTCGACAAGTTGGCGCATCCGGCGATCCAAGTGAGCCTCGACGCCGCTTATGAGCTCTACGTTGACGGAGGCCTGGTGGGCAGAGCGGGGAGTCTTGAGAGCGGCAACTTCAGCGTGGATACAATTCGCGCCTTCCCGCTCGATAGAACCGCGCTCAAGCCCGGTCCATCGACCGTGGCCTTGCGCGTGGACCGCCGTCTGGTTCGAAATGCAAACCTGGTGCTGAGCCTACCGGCGCCAAGACTGGAGATTCGTGCTGGCGACCCGAGCGTGCTGGACGCGCTGAGGGCCCGCACGATACTGGACCGCTGTTCGCGGGTTGCCGCGGTCACCGTCTTCTTTAGCATCATCGGCGTTATTGCCGTGATGCTTCTCGGCCTGTTCTTTTATGACCGCAGCCGCCATGAACTGTTGCTGCTGAGCCTGAGCTGTCTGTGTACGTCGGCTATACGCCTGAATGAATTTGCCGCGGCCGCACTCGTGGATTATCCGTTCTTTCTGAACCGCGCAATTTTCGCGACATGTAACTTCATTCAGCCGTTCGTATATCTCCTGGCCTTCTTTGGGCTCAACCGCCGCCGGGTTCCCCGGATCTTCTGGGTTCTGGCAACTGCGTCGGCAATGATTCGCCTGTGGGCAGTGGCTCTCGCACTTCTGGACGTCAGCAAAGCGCCCTGGCTTGCGCCGCGACATTTCGACTCCGTCATTCTCATGGGCGGCCCCATCAACCTGGCGCTTTCTCTTGCGCCGTTTGTCGCATTCTGGCCCTACGCGCAGATTCCAGCTCGTATGCGGCCGGTGGCAGCTTTATGCATGCTGTGGGGAGTTGCCGATGGAATATGGTTTATGGCGCAAGTAACGCAACGCCCAATGCTGGGGCTACCGAATTTTTTCGGCCGTTGGAGTGGCGTGATGCTCGATGCGCGGGGCTTTATCACGATGTGCGTCCTGGCCGCGCTTCTTGGGCTTTTATTCCGCGAGCAGCGGCTGGTGGCTGTTGAGCGCGCGCAGTTCGCGGGCGAGATGGCGTCGGCGCGCGAGATTCAGCAATACCTTATTCCGGAGCATTTGCCGGAAACGCCGGGCCTGGCGGTCGAGAGCGCCTACCATCCCTCACGCGAGGTGGGCGGAGATTTCTTTCAGGTGCTGCCCGACGCGCGCGATGGCGGCACACTGATTGTGGTTGGAGATGTGGCCGGCAAGGGATTGAGGGCAGGGATGCTTGCGGCGCTGATTGTGGGAGCGATTCGCACGGCGTTCAAGTTCACGAACAAGCCGGGTGAGATTCTGGCGCTCTTGAACGAGCGGCTGCAAGGGCGCGGCCTGGTGACGTGCATGGCGCTGCGGATTGATCGCGATGGAAGCGCGGAGCTGGCGAACGCCGGACACCTGCCACCGTACATCAACGGAAAGGAAATGGCCGTGGAAGGCACACTGCCGCTGGGCGCCCTGCCGGGAATCGCGTTCCGCACCATGCGCTTTGAACTGGCGGCAGGCGAGGCGATGCTTCTGGTGTCGGACGGCGTAGTCGAGGCGCGCAATGCGGCGGGCGAGCTGTTCGGATTTGAGCGCACGCGGGAGATCAGCGGGCAATCGGCAGAGAGGATTGCAGAGGCCGCGCAGCAGTTTGGCCAGGAAGATGACATCACCGTGCTGACACTCAGCCTGGTGCCCGTTGCTGTAGCCCGCACCTGAGAAGATTACTAGACTACCTTCCGCCACTCAGGAGCCGCTCGACTTCATCGTGCAGTCGCGCGGTGATGGCTGCCTCGGTTTCTTCGGGACCAAAGGAGATGGGATCGCCCACAATCACCTCGATGGTTCCCGAGCGGAACCAATTGCGCTGGCGCGTTTTCAACTCGCCGAGGCCGCGAAGCGCGATAGGAAGCACTGGCGCGGAGCTTTGTTTGGCGAGGAGGCCGATGCCGGGCCGGAAACTTGCCAACTTGCCTTCTGCCGAAAGAGTTCCTTCAGGGAAGAGGACCACGTTGTATCCGTGATCGAGTGCCTTGCCGGCGTGGGCAAAGCTGGCCTGGAAGTCGCGCTGCCTGGGCAGCGGAAAGACGTTGTAGAACGCTGTTACCAGCAAGTAGGAGGGCAGGCCAAAGATGTAAAACCTGTTGTCGACAGGCACGCGGCGGGGATTGCGCCAGTGGCGGAAGCTCTCGAGCATTTCACCCGACATCGCGATGGCAAGATGACGCCGCACCGGCCCTGGAAGCGCGTATTGCACGAAGGCGCCGTCGTAGGAAGTGACGTGGTTGGCGATGATGAGCATTGGCCCCGGGGGAATCGGTTGAGCAAGTCCGGTTGCGCCCGACAAGACAACACGAGGTTTGGCAAGGAACCAAGTGAGAGGACGCGCAATCGCTTCGATGTATGCGCTGCGAATCCACTCGACTGGCTTGAACCACGGCCACTCGGGATAGAGATAACGGACACGCGGCGGAGGTTGCAGGGCGACGGGCTGGGCGGGCGCAGAAGCGACGGCTCCGTTATGTGCCGGCGCGGAAACTTCTCGATTTGGCTCGAGGATCGGCGATTCGCCGTCAGACGGCGGATTATCGAGGCCGCCGCCCGCCACGAGCCGGCGCAGCTCGCCGAGTGTCTGCACTTCTTCAAGAAGACCGTTGCCTTGCACGATGCCGAGCCGCTCTTCAATGGCCGCGGCCAACTGCACGCGGCCGAGGCTATCGAGGTGGAAGTCCTCAGCGAGGCGCAGCTCATCGCCCACACCGGGAATTGCTTCTGAAGTAATTTGCGCGATGAGGACCAGCAGCCAATCGGCGGAGGGACCGAATGGCGACGCGGCGGCATGTGCGGAGCCG
>CAYZVG010000343.1:0-3453 GCA_964481595.1 uncultured Occallatibacter sp.
CTTCGAACTCTTTCTGCGATTCGTGCTCGGCCAGCAGCACCATGCTCAGGCCCGGCGTCCAGGTGAGCGCCAGCAAGAGCGATGTGAGCAGGGCGGCGGTCATGGTGATGGCGAGGGCGCGGAAGAAGCTGCCGGTGACGCCGCTTACCGAAACCAGAGGCAGAAACACGACCACCGGCGTAATGGTTGAGCCGATCAACGGAACGGTGATTTCCTTGAGCGCCTTGCGGACGGCGTCAACGCGCAATTCGCCGGCGTCGCGATGCATCACGATGTTCTCGACAACAACGATGGCGTCGTCGATGACCAGGCCGATGGCCGCGGCCAGTCCACCGAGCGTCATCAGGTTGAAGCTCTCGCCGACAACCCACAGCGCCAGCACGGTGACGGCGATAGTGACGGGAATAACGAGGCCGGCAATGAGCGACGAAGTCCAGTCGCGCAGAAACAAGAAGAGAATGATGCATGCGAGAACAAGGCCGATGAAGATGGCGTCGCGCACGCTGGCGATGGAGTCGCGCACCAGTTGCGACTGATCGTAAAACAGTTCGAGCTTGACGCCGGGCGGCAGCTTTTTGCGCAGCTCAGCCACCTGCGCGGCCACTGCATCGGCTACCGCGACGGTGTTGCTGGAAGGCTGGCGGGCAATGGTGAGCAGAACCGCATCTTTTCCATTTGCGGTAACGGTGGTGTAGATGGGCAGCGTGCCCGGCTCGACTGTGGCCACGTCGGCTACGCGCACCGGCGCTCCGGCGGGCGTGGTTTTAACGACGAGCAGGCGCAAGCCGTCGATATCGTGGGCCTGCGCGCCCACCAAGCCAAGAATGAGTTGATGATTGGCTTCGTAGAGGCCGGGCGAGTCAACGATGTTCGACGCCTGAATCGCGTTGACCAAGTCCTGGATCGTGACACCCGAAGTCTGCATCAAAGCCAGGTTAGGAACAACGTGAAACTCAGGCACCTTGCCGCCCTGCACCAGCACCGTGCTGACACCGTCTACGCGATTGAGCGGCGGCTTCAGGTCGTAGGTGGCTAGCTCCCAAAGCTGCGTCTGCGGAATGGTGTCAGAGGTGAGGCTGTAGCCGAGGATAGGAAACGTGGCGAAGGTGAGCCGGTTGGAGGTGATTTTGGCGGTTGGCGGCAGCGTTTGCTGCACTGAGGCGAGCGCCGCATCGACAAGCTGCAACGACCGGAACATGTCGACGTTCCAATCAAAGAACAGACTCACCTCAGCCTGGCCGCGGCTGGTGACCGAGCGGACAGTGACCAGTCCCGGCACCGAGTTGACCGCATCTTCAATCGGCTTGGTGATGGTGACCTGCATCTGATCAAGCGGCATGACGCCGTTGTCGACGCCGATGATGATGCGGGGAAAGTTGGTCTCGGGAAAGACCGAGATGGGCACCTGGAATGCGAAATAGATGCCGGCCACGGTGAGTACCGCGGCAAAGAAGAAGATAGTGCGCGTGGACCGCGCCAGCCAGAACGATTTGTTGTCGGAAGAACCTGGTTCTTCGCTTGGCATCAGGCTCCTCCCTTGTCCTTGTCGTCGTCGCCGGCTGCCGGGCCGACCTTCACTTTGGTTCCTTCATCCAACCCGTACGCGCCGCCTGTAATGACCATGTCGCCCACGCTGAGGCCGCCGGTGACCTGCACGTCCTGGCCGTCGGAGATGCCGAGCGTGACTGGCTCGCGATGAGCCGCGCCGTCGTCGCCAATCACCATCACGGATTTGCTGCCATCCTGCGCGGTGAGAACCGCGGCAGTGGGGATTTTGGTAGCCTTGGCAACAGTTACGCCGGTGATGGAGACCTTGACCGGCGTGCCCACTTTGAGCTTTCCTGCCTTGTTGTCGAGTTTGACCCAGATTTCGACCGTGGTGCTGCCTGGGTCGAGCGCGGGACTGATGAGCGAGACCTTTGCAGGGGTTGGATCGGTAAGCCCCGGCACTTGAACCTGAGCCTCTGCGCCGATTTTCAGTTGCTGGGCCACGCTCTGCGCAATGTGCGCCTTGGCGAGCAGGGTCGAGGTTTCCATCACGGTGATGAGCGGAGCGCCAGCGGCCGCTGTTTCGCCGGCGAAGAGCGGCCGATCCGTGACGACGCCGTCGATGGGGCTGCGGATTTCAGAGTAGCTTACCTCCGCCTCAGCGCCCTTCAACTTGCCTTCGGCGGAATCCAGTTGGCCCTGCGCGGCTTTGAGCGCGGCTGCGCGGCTAACGGCACGCAACGATTCAAGATGCTTTGCTGCAGCATCGTACTCTGCCTGGGCCTGCACCAATGCGGCCTGGGCGGTGTCAAGATCGCGGCCGGGAATTGCGCCTTCGGCAAAGAGTTGCTTGCGGCTCTTTACGATGCTCTGGTTCAGGTCGAGATTTGCCTTTGCCTGAGCCACATCCGACTCGGCCTTGAGCGTCTCCTCAGGCACCTGCGCCTTGGTAGCCGTATCGTAGGCCGCTTTAGCCGCCATGTAGGAGCCTTTGTTGTCCATCGCGGCGGCAGCGAGATCGCTGTTCTCAAGGGTGGCCAGCAATTGGCCGGCCTTTACGCGCGAACCGCGCTCGACGTAGAACTTGCGCACCGGCGCACTGATCTTGGGCTCAATGGCGGCCTGCGCGAAAGGCGCAAGTACTGCGTCGGCCACAATGCTCTGCGAAATTGCGCCCTGCTCAGGATGCTCGGCCTGCACTGTGACCAGCGGCTCCGGCGCGGCTTCTTTCTTGCAGCCGGATGCAAAGGCCAGTGGGAGGGCGATGGCGGCGAACAAAACCCATTGCCCATTGAAGGCCCGGCGGCGATTGAAAGAAACTGCTTCAGCGCGGCGATTCCAGTTTGTCATTCTGCTCATTCTTCTTTTTTCCTGCGAAGATGGGGTTAATCCATCTCATTACGTCTACATGGTTCCGGTGAGTGTCTGCAGATCGGCGAGCGCGGTCTCGTAGCGAACGCGGCCGTCTTCACGGGCATTCTGAGCGGCCACATAGGCCGACTGCGCATCCACCACCTCAAGCACCGTTGCTTCGCCGCCGCTGTAGCGCAGCTTGGTAAGGCGCAGGCTTTCGCCGGCAGTATTCACACTGGCATCGAGCGAAGCGAGCTGGTCCCGTGCGGCCGCCGCCTCGGAATACGCCTCTTGAATGCGAGCGATCAACTGACTTTGCGTGGCGCTCAGCGCAACCTGCGTGGCGCTGCGGCGAATCTCGCTCTGCTTCACCCTGTGCTCGGTCGAGAGCCAGTCCCACACCGGAATGTCGAGCGTAACGCTGGCCGAGTAGCCAAGGTTGTGAACGCCGTCGGGGCCGTTCACGGCAAGCTGCGGCGCATCCACGCCATAAGTCACGTTCAGCCCGAGATCGGGCAAGTAGGCGGCGCGGGCGGCGAGCACATCGGCGTTGCTCACGCTCAGCGCGGCCAGCGCGCTCTTGAGCTCGGGATTGTTTTTTGCCGCGGCCTG
>CAYZVG010000344.1:0-3452 GCA_964481595.1 uncultured Occallatibacter sp.
CGCATTGTCGATCTGCCTGTCGAAGAAGGCCAGCAGATCGAGCAGGGCGCGTTGCTTGCACGTCTTGAAGATGCGGACTTCAAGCAGAAAGTGCGCATCGACCAGGCAGGCGTAGCTGTGCGCGAATCAAACCTGGACCTTACGCTCGCCGGAACGCGTCAGCAGGAGGTGAAGGCATCGCAGCAAACGGTTATCGATGCGCAGGCCGACGTTGCGCAGAAGCAGGCCGACAACGAGCGCGCGCAGCAACTCTTCGCCAAAGATGAAATTTCCGCGCAGGATCGCGACCTTGCCGCTACCGCTCTCAAGCGTGCTCAGGCGGTCTTGAAAGCAGCGGCGGAGCGATTCAACGAGTCCAAGGAGGGCAGCCGCAAGGAAGATATCGCTATTGCGCGGGCCAATCTTGAGCAGGCCAAAGCTAGCCTTGGACTCTCGCGTATCGATGAGAGTTACACCACGCTCTATGCACCGTCGGCGGGTGTTATTACAGTGCGTGAGGCCGAACTGGGCGAAGTAGTCTCGCCAGGATCGCCCGTGGTCACGCTCGCAGACATCGATCACATCTGGCTTCGCGCCTACATTGCGGAAACCGATCTGGGCCGCATTCACTGGGGTCAGGACGCGGTCATCACCACAGACACATATCCCGGTAAGCAGTACCATGGCCGCATCTCGTTCATCTCTCCTGACGCGGAGTTCACGCCCAAGAGCGTGCAGACTTTTAAAGAACGCGTCACGCTGGTTTACCGCATCAAGATCGACATCGACAATCCCAACCATGAGCTGAAGCCCGGCATGCCGGCTGATGCTCATATCGAACTCGCCGCCCAGCCCAGTGGAGAAGGCGCAACGCAGTCCAGGTAATGACCGCCCCGCTCCAATCCGAAGGCGTGGTTGCAATCAAGGCCAGCGGGCTCACCAAGAGCTTCCCCGGTGTGCGCGCGGTTGACGGCCTCAGCTTCGATGTCCGCGCCGGAGAGATCTTCGGCCTCGTCGGTCCCGACGGTGCAGGGAAGACAACGACGCTGCGCATGCTCGCCGGCATCCTACCCCCCGATGCAGGCTCGGCTACGGTGGCCGGCTGCGATGTAGCGCGCAACGCGGAGCGCGCCAAGCACTCTCTCAGCTACATGCCGCAGCGCTTCGGCCTCTATGAAGATCTCACCGTCGACGAGAACATCCGCTTCTATGCCGATCTGTTTGGCGTGCATAAGGCCGAACGCATCGATCGCTCGTTGCAGTTACTCACGGCTGCCGGCATGAGCGAGTTTCGCCGCCGTCTGGCCGGCAAACTCTCCGGCGGCATGAAGCAAAAACTCGGTCTGGTCTGCGCGCTTATCCATCGGCCCAAGGTCATCCTCCTCGACGAGCCAACCACCGGTGTCGATCCAGTCTCACGCCGCGACTTCTGGCGCATCCTCTATGAACTCGTTGCCGAAGGAGTCGCAATCCTCACCTCGACCGCCTATCTCGATGAGGCCGAGCGCTGTCATCGCGTGGCGCTCATGAATCAGGGCAAGCTGCTGTTTTGTGACACGCCGGCAAACCTCAAAGCGCACTTCGGCAAGGATGTGCTGTCGGTAGCATCGGCCGAGCCGCGGCAATTGCGCACATGCCTTGAGAACGCTCCGGGAATCTCAAGCCTGGTGCTCACCGGGGACGGCGTGCATGTTGTCGTAGATCAAGCCGCGCGCCGCGTTCCCGAGTTTGAATTGCTGCTGTCCAAATCCAACGTCGGGGTCCATTCCATCCAGCAGGTTACTCCGTCCATCGAGGATCTGTTCGTCGATGCTGTCTCTGGTGGAGGGCCGCGTCATGACTGAGCAACCGAATTCTGTCGTGATCGAAAACCTCGTCAAGCGCTTCGGCAGCTTTGTGGCCGTCGACCACATTAGCCTGCAGGTCAGCAAAGGCGAAGTCTTCGGCTTCCTTGGTCCCAACGGCGCAGGAAAATCCACCACCATCCGCATGTTGTGTGGGTTGCTCAAGCCCAGCGCAGGCTGCGCGCAGGTGGCCGGGTTCGATGTGGCGCGCAATCCTGAAGAGGTGCGACAGAACATCGGCTACATGTCGCAGAAATTCTCGCTCTATAACGACCTAAAAGTGATTGAAAACCTGCGCCTCTTCGCGGGTCTCTACAGCGTTCCCGCAAAAATGGTGAAGGAACGCATCGACTGGGCGTTGCAAATTGCCGACCTGCGTGGCCAAGAGAATCTGATTACCGCTACGCTTCCCGGAGGCTGGAAGCAGCGCCTCGCGCTCGGTTGCGCGGTCTTGCATCGTCCGCCCATTCTCTTTCTTGACGAGCCAACCTCCGGCGTCGATCCCATCTCACGGCGTCAATTCTGGGACCTGATTCATAGCATGGCCGAGGACGGCGTCACTGTCTTCGTCACCACGCACTACATGGAAGAAGCCGAGTACTGCAATCGGCTCGCGCTCATCTTTCGCGGCAAAATCGTCGCGCTGGGTACGCCGTCTCAGTTAAAGAGCGCCATGAAAAGCGAGCTTCTCCTGGTCGAGTGCGACCCGCTCGGCACCGCTGTTGAAGTGCTTCAAAAAGCGCCCGAAGTGATCGACGCCGCGGTCTTCGGCAACGCGCTGCACCTTGTCGTGGAGAATGCCGCTGCCGCAGAGCCGCTCATTCGCAAATATCTAGGCGATCATGGCGTCACAGTCGCGAAGATCGCGCAGATTCGCCCCACGCTTGAAGACGTGTTCGTCTCGCTCACTACAACCGCAGGCAAACAGGAGGCGACAAAGCCATGAGCCTTACCCGCTTGCTCGCCGTTGCCCGCAAGGAGCTACTGCAGATTGTGCGCGACACGCGCAGCCTCGGCATCGTGGTCATCATGCCCGTCACGCTCATGCTGCTGTTCGGCTATGGCGTCAATCTCGATCTCAAGGGCCTGCCCATCTACGTCTGCGATCAAGACGGCAGCCAGCAAAGCCAGGACCTGCTCAAGCGCTTCCAGGCCAGCGAGTATTTTCACATCGTGCGCGCTGTCGACAACCGCGCCGCAATCGCGCGAGCTCTCGACGACGGCAGCGCCCGCATGGGCCTCGTCATTCCGTGGAACTTCTCGCAACAGTTCAGCCAGGGCGGCCCGGTCCAGGTGCAGGCGCTCGTTGACGCAACAGACGACAACACGGCCAATGTGATCATGGGTTACACGCAAGGCGTGGTGCAGGGCTACTCGACGGATCTGCAGATTGACTGGCTCCGTTCGCGCGGCATGTCGCTCCAGGCATCGCCCATCGCCGTTGAAACACGCACCTGGTACAACGAAGATCTTGAGAGCAGCGCCTTCATCATTCCCGGCGTACTGGCGCTGGTCATGTCCGTCATCGGCGCATTCCTCACTTCGCTCACCATTGCGCGCGAGTGGGAGCGCGGCTCCATGGAGCAGTTGATCTCAACGCCGGTAACGGCCTTGGAGATTATGCTGGGC
>CAYZVG010000345.1:0-3443 GCA_964481595.1 uncultured Occallatibacter sp.
GCCATTGCACCTTCATAAAAGGTGCCGGAAGAACCGTTGCCATTGTCGCCGCCGTTGCCCAGCAGGATGGCTCCCTGCTTGCGCATGGGGAAGTAGTTGCTGCTCTCGGGCGAGCCGGGACGTGCTCCGCTGTAGAAGGTGGATAGGCCATCTTTTTGCGCGTTGCCGCCGCGGAGGTCCCAGCGGTCGCCGCCGCCGCCATCGACAAAGGCCGAAACAAAGCGCCAGGAATCGATAGTGGGATCGGCGATGTTCTGCCGCATATTGTGTCCGGAGTAGAGGCCGGACTCCATGTCTGCCATGATCCAGGGGCCGGGGCCACCGCCGCTTCCCCAGACCGTGGAGGTGCCGAAGTAGGTGGTCTCCATGGTGGCGGGACCGACGGCGCGGCCGTTGGTAGAGGCGTTGCCGTAGTCAAAGCAGCAGCCGCTGTCAAAGTGGGTGCCGTCGACAACGGAGTAGATGCCTTCCGGCTCGTCGCCGATGGCGAGAATGCCTGCGTTGTTGTTGCGAAAGCCCATGCCCGGAATAATGTAGACGCCGTAGGCTTTGTGGCCGCCGATGCTGATGGGCGCCATGTCCGCGATGGGTTGAGTGTCAAATCCACCACGGGCCGGGCCTTTGAATGTTCCTGGGGGCGCCTGGTAAAGGTGGTTGCCTTTGCCGGATTGGTCGTAGATGACGTTGATGACGCAGATGGCGTTGGCGCAGAATCTGTCCTGCTCGGCCGCGTCGGCGTATCCACCTGGATCGGGATGCGGCAGGGCGACCGGCGGGACGATGCCTATGTCGAGGGTCTTGCCGTCTGACAGGCGTTTTACCTGATAGAGCGGACCGTTGTAAGAGGCGTAGAGCGCACGCGTAGTGCTGTGTGCGGCTACGCAGGGGCTGCCCGCCGCGCGGTAGATGTCACACGGGCCTTGCGGCCTGGCCAGATCTGCAGCACAGGCCGGTGCGGCAACCGTTAATGCTATGCCAATGAGAGTAAGCGCGAGTGGGAATTTCATAAAGGCCCTCAGTGAAGGTACACACTATACTTGTTTGCCGCGCCGGGCGTTGGAACGTTATCGGTGATCTGCGCACCGCTTGCATGTTCCTTGGCCAACGGCGCGGTGAGAGTGACGCCGGTGCCGGAGAGTTGTGCGCCGGCAGCGTGCGCAAGGGTGAGTGGAGCGGCAACGGAGATTGAGGCTGGGTTATAGGGCCGGATGGCGGCGATGACCGCTGTCTCAGCATTTGCGCCAGCGTCGATGGTGATGGTTTGGCCCTCGCGGAATCCAAATGCCCGTGGCACAGGGATGACGGTAACGCCCACGGCAGTGGCTGCGCCCACGGTGGTTGCGCCCGCCGAGCCTATGCTTGCGATCTCCGCTGTCTCAGTGTTTGCGCCGGTGTCGATCATGATTTTTTGGCCAGGGTTCAAGCCCGCAACGCTGCCCACTTTGATGTTGGCTGCGCCGGCGGCAGAAGCGGCTGCCAGAGTTGCGGAGGCCTGCGCATGGAAGTCGGCGCAGTTGCTGCCGGTGTCAGCGCCGTCTGGGAAGCGGCCGGCGCTCAGGTCGGGCGCGGGGCCTGCAGCCGCCTGACGGCCGAAGCCGCCGAAGCCGCGCACGCTGGGCGCTGGCGCGGAGCAGCCGCCGTGCTCGGGGCCAGACTCGGCCTGGTAGCCTTGCGCGGCCCACGGGTCGACGAGACCCCCGTAGTTGAGGCTGTCGACGACGAGACCGGCAGCATCGCGGAGCACCATGTTGCCTGCGCTGGGCGAGAGGGCGGGTCCACCGAACCACTGCTGCGGCGCGGGAGTTCCCTGATAGCCCGCAGTGGTGACCTGCGCGTCGCGCACAACGGCGTTGATGGCGTGGCTGCCGGCGAGAGGGCTGTCAATCGCGATGCCTGTGCCAAGCGGCGTGACGGGCTCGTTGCTGGAGTGGGCAAAGGCTGTGGCCGGCTCAAAGGTGATGCCCGTTCCGCGATCGCTGAAGGGGAGATTGGCCGAGTGGTTTAACTTAAGCGGCTCGGCCAAGTCGAGGCCGGTGCCGAGCGACATAACATCTTCGCCGTTGCCATGCTGCTGGGCGAGGGCCGGAGTGAATTCCACGTTGGAACCCTCCATGCCGGGTGCGCCAGCGGCAGTGACAGCAACGTACTCCCGGTTTGCCGGAGAACCGACGGCGATTTTGTCGCCGACGGTGAAGGCGCTCATGCTGCGCACTTTGATGCTGGTGGAGCCGGCGGGCGCGGGAGCCATGATGCGGGCGCGCCCGGCCTGCGTGCCGACGTGGGTGACCGTTACGGTTTCGATGCCGTGGCCGACGCTGTCAATGTCGAGCCTGATCTTGTCGCCGACAGAGATGTTGGCAACGGAGGTGACCTTGATGTTGGTGGAACCGGCGGGCGCGGGGGCAGCCAGCAGGGCCTGCGTTCCGGGCTTCCCGACGGCGGTGACCGTGGCCACTTCGTATTGCTCGATATCGCGGGCGACGGCGGGGTAGGTTGCGCCGTAGCCGAGAGCGATTTTTTGGCCGACCGCGAAGCCGGCCGCGCTGGTGACGGGCACGTTGGTTGAGCCGGCGGGGATGGTGATGACCGGACCCTCGGGAAGCGGCTGCCACAGCGTGGTGCTGTTGGCGGCGGCTGTGCCGACGGTTGCGATCTTGCGGGTTTCAGTGCCGGAACCCGAGTCGATGGAGATTTCGTCGCCGGCCTTCAGACCGTCGGTGTTGCGCACGTAGAGGGTGGCGTCACCGGCTTTCGCGGCAACAGCGAGGCCGGAGTTGGAGAGGCCGAGCAGATAGAAGCCGTGAGAGGCGAGCTTTGTTCCGGCCGGGACTTTGATGGCTGAGAAGATGGCCTGCTGGGTCTGGTGTTCGGTCAGGGTCCAGTTGGAAAGGTCGACATCTTTGGAGCCGGCGTTGAAGAGTTCGATAAACGAGTTGCTGGGGTTGGCAGGAGATCCGCCGGCGATGCGGAACTCGTTGATCTTGACCGGGCTGACGTTGCGGACTTTTTCTGCCGTTGTGGCCAGTTGCTTGCCGTCCGCACTCGTCCATGAGGCGTTGCCGACCAGATCGCCGTTGTAGGCCGACGGCCCGGAGGCGACTTTGAAAATTGCGCTAACGCTTGCTCCCGGCGCGACCGGCTCAGCGAAGGTCTTCGATGACTCTTTGGTTCCGGTGACGACGGAGGTCCACTGCTTTGAGGGCAGGGAGATGCTTAGCTGGAGACCGGCGACGGGCGCGCCCGTGGTGTTGGTGAAGGTGACTGTTGTGTCTTGTGAGGAGCCGGGTGTGAACGTCTGGAGGCCGGAAGGCGTGTCGCCTGCGGACCGTGGCGCAAGGCTGAGCCGCGGCACGTCGTAGCCGGCGGAAACAATGTTGGCGTGCACAAGTTGGTCGGTGGCGTTGGTGGGGAAGGTGCCAGCGGCGGTCATTGCGCCTTCATAG
>CAYZVG010000346.1:0-3441 GCA_964481595.1 uncultured Occallatibacter sp.
GGTAATCGGCTTGTCCGGGAACAGGCGCAGCCAGATCTTGCCGCCGCGCTTGATAAACCGCGTCATCGCAATACGGCTGGCTTCAATCTGACGGTCGGTGATGTAACCGCACTCCATCACCTTCAGCCCGTACTCGCCGAATGACAGCGAAGATCCGCGCCAGGCCTTACCCCTGCGCTTGCCCTTCTGCTGCTTGCGAAACTTCACCTTCTTTGGCATCAACATCTTGAAAACCCTCAAAGGCAGCTACCAGCTTTTAGCCGCTAGCTCCTAGCTTCAATACTTCCCGGTCCAGCTTCCCTGCTTTTTTCGCGCCACTCTTGGCTTTGAGCCAGAAGCGGCAAGCCGGTAGCTGCTCTTAAAACACCGAAGTCGCAACCGCCGGCACCTGGCGACGCTTCTGCTCGTAGATATCGCCGCGATAGATCCAGGTCTTCACGCCGATCACGCCATACGTGGTGTGGGCCTCGGTAAATCCGTAGTCGATATCGGCGCGCAGCGTGTGCAGCGGCAAACGTCCCTGCAGATACCACTCGGAGCGGGCGATTTCGTTGCCGTTCAAACGGCCTGAAACCCTCACCTTGATCCCCTTGCAGCCAAACCGCAGCGCCGAATCCACGCTCTTCCTCATCGCCCGGCGGAAACTCACGCGCTTTTCCAGCTGCAGCGCAATGTTCTCGCTCACCAGTTGCGCGTCCAGCTCCGGCTTGTTCACTTCGATGATGTCGATGAACACGTCGCGGCTGGTGCGCTTGCCAAGCTCGGTCTTCAGCTTCTCGATCTCGGCGCCCTTGCGGCCGATCACGATGCCCGGACGAGCCGTGCGGATCAGGAAGCGCAGCTTGTTGCCGGGGCGCTCGATTTCTACCGAGCTGACGCCCGCCGCCTTCAGCTTCTCGCGCAGCTCCGCCTTCAGCTTCACGTCCTCCACCAAAAGCTTGTCGAACTCGCGCTCTGAGAACCAGCGCGAACGCCACGGCTTGTTCACTCCCAGCCGGAATCCATAAGGATGGACTTTCTGACCCATACTTTTCCTCTCAACCCGCTTACCTGTGGCCGTTCGTTTCCGCCACTCAAAAAATCCTGCCGTCCCGTGCCGCGCCAGCAACAACCCCTGGCCACGCCGCCGGTTCTGCTACTCTTCGGTCTTCTTCGCGCTCTTCTTGGGAGCGGTCTTCTTTGCCGCCGGCTTCTTGGCTGCCTTCGCCGCTGCCGCCGGCTCGTCCGCCTTGGTCACCAGCACTGCAGCCGCGCCTTCGCGCTCAGCCACCGTTACGATGATGTGCGCCAGTCTGCGCTGGTAGCGATACGCGCGCCCCATGGGAGCCGGCCTGATCCGCTTCATGCGCGGTCCATCGTTGGCCACGGCCGTCTTCACGTAGAGGTTATCCACGTCCACATCGTTGCCCCGCTCGCCGGAGACATACTTCGCGTTGTCCACCGCCGAGGTCAGCAGCTTGTGAATCACCGGGGCGATGCGCTTCTTGGTGAAAGCCGCCGTCTCCAGCGCTTCCTGAACTCCGCGGCCCTTGATCAGGTCCAGCACCAGCCGCGCCTTCTGCGGCGATACCCGCTGGAACTTTGCCTCGGCCCGATATTCTTTTGTTTCAACCGCCATGACTATGCCTTCCTCGACTGGGAGCCTTCAGCCTTCAGCTTTCAGCTCTTCGCTTCGTCCTGCCAAAATCCGGCTTCCATGCGCCAGATTTCGAGTGCTACTGCTTTCCTTCCGCCGCCGGTTCGGCCTCGATCAAGCTGAGGACTGAAGGCTGGCAGCTGAAAGCTGCTTTTTTCTACCGCGGCTTCGCGGCTGCCTCTGACTTGCCCGATCCGCCGGTGTGGCCCTTGAACGTGCGCGTCGGCGAAAATTCGCCCAGCTTGTGGCCCACCATGTTCTCGGTCACATACACCGGAACAAACTTCTTGCCGTTGTGCACGGCGATGGTGTGACCCACGAACTCCGGAAAGATCGTCGAGCGCCGCGACCAGCTCTTGACCACTTTCTTGTCGTTGGCCGCATTGAGCGCCTCAATCTTCACCGTGAGGTGCGCATCCACAAACGGCCCTTTTTTTGTCGAACGTGCCATAAAAACCAGCTCCTAGCTTCTAGCCTCTAGCCACTAGCTCCCTCTTGCGGAAGCTGTCAGCAGGCTATTGCCTGAAATCTCTTCTCACCGGCCGTTAGCTAGTAGCTAGAAGCTAGAAGCTAAGGGCTGCTTTTCTACTTCGCCCTGCGGCTGACGATGAACGTGTCCGTCCGCTTGTTGTTGCGCGTCTTGAATCCGCGCGTCGGCTGGCCCCACGGGGTCACCGGGTTGCGGCCACCCGAGGTCTTGCCCTCGCCGCCGCCGTGCGGGTGGTCCACCGGGTTCATGGTGACGCCGCGGTTGGTAGGCCGAATGCCCTTCCAGCGGTTGCGTCCCGCCTTGCCGATCGCCACGTTCTCGTGATCGGTGTTGCCTACCTGGCCGATTGTCGCCATGCACTCGGCCAGCACCTTGCGGGTCTCGCCAGAGGGCAGCTTCAGCAGGGCGTAATCGCCCTCTTTGGCCACCAGCTGTGCCTGCGTACCGGCTGAGCGCGCCATCTGCGCGCCCTTGCCCGGCTTCAGCTCGATTGCGTGCACCGTCGTGCCGGCAGGGATGTTCTTGAGCGGCAGCGCGTTGCCCACCAGAATGTCGGCGTCCGGTCCCGAACTCACCGTCGCGCCCACCTTCAGCCCAACCGGCTGCAAAATGTAGCGCTTCTCGCCGTCGGCGTAGTGCACCAGAGCAATCCGTGCCGAGCGGCATGGATCGTATTCGATCGTCGCCACTTTGCCCGGAACTCCGTACTTCTCGCGCTTGAAGTCGATCAAGCGAAGCTTCTGCTTGTGTCCGCCGCCATGGTGGCGGATGGTCAGATCGCCCGTATTGCGGCGTCCGCCGGTGCGCTGGCGGACCACCAGCAGCGGCTTGTGCGGCGTGCTCGTCGTCAACTCGTCATTCGTCAGCGAGGTCTGGAAGCGCAGCGTCGGCGTTACCGGTCTGTATGTCTTGATTGCCATCTTCTTTGTCCTTGACGGGCCCTTCACTGTCAGCCGGTGGCTTCTAGCCCCTGGCCCGTCCTGCTCAACAAAACTTTCTTGCCTTACAACAGCTAAAAGCTGCTCTTAAAGATTGCTCACGTACTCCGGCATCTTTTCGCCGGCCTTCAGCTTCACGTAAGCCTTTTTCCAGTCAGGCCTGAAGCCCGCAAACTTTCCGCGGCGACGCTCCTTGCCCAGAACATTGGCGGTCCTCACTGCGGCCACCTTCACCTTGAACAGCGCCTCGACCGCCTGCTTCACTTCGGTCTTGGTCGCGTTGGGCGCCACGTCAAACACCAGCGTCCCTTCGGTCTCTTTTACGCCCAGCCCCTTTTCGGTAATCAGCGGGCGGCGAATCACGGTATAGAGAGTCG
>CAYZVG010000347.1:0-3432 GCA_964481595.1 uncultured Occallatibacter sp.
AGCCACGGTATTCGAGGCGCCTTAGCCCCTCGATGATGACAGGAACGACCTTTTTCTTTCCAACGTAACCGACAATCCCGCACATAGAGTGATTTTAATCGACAGTCCACTCAAAATGCTGTGCCACGAAGGTGGAGTGGCTCAAGACGTTTTGGGAATCGGAGGAAAATCCTGAGGGAACGAGGGACGAGGGCGCAGGCGTGCTGGCTACGGGATGGGAGTTTCCTGACGCGTTGATGGCGAACGGTGTACCGTACATCTCGGCCACCACCGACTCGCCGTCCATCAAAGTGAACGGCGTAGTCGAGCCGTATGTCTAGTGCGGCGGGGCTTTGGAGCGTGAAGAATCGGATCCCGTGACCACCATTGCGGTGGCGGCCGCGGGCCGGCTGCGCAGAATTATTCTTCCAGTTTGTAGGTGAACTCTTCGATCACCGGGTTAGTGAGGACCTCGCGCGCAACCCGCTCCACCAGCGTACTGACAGCGGCAGCGGCCAGGCCTGGATCGAGCGCTAGCTGGAAGTATTTGCCCTGGCGCACGGAGGTTACCTCGGCAAAGCCGATCTTGCGAAGAGCGTTGTGGATGGTTTGGCCCTGCGGGTCCAGGACCGATGTCTTCGGCGTGACATAGACATGTGCCTTCATTTCCGCGATTATATTAGTTCCGGCAGCCGGTTTTCAGTGACAGGCCCCGGAGATGCTGGCCGAAATTCTCCCATGTGCCGCACGGCTTTGCGCCGGCAGCGCAGGTTTCCCCAGCAGGAGGAGCAGAAAAGCAAGATGGTCAACTATCTGGAACTGCCGATTGGCGAACGCGCCCCCGAGGTGTTTCGCGCCGTGATTGAAATTCCCAAGGATGGGACACAAAAGTTTGAATACGACAAGCAGCTGCACGTCTTCAAGCTGGACCGCAATCTGCACTCGCCGGTGCATTATCCGGGCGATTACGGATTTATTCCCTCAACTTTGAGCGACGACGGCGACCCGCTGGATGTGCTGGTGCTAGTGCCGGACCCGAGCTTTCCCGGCTGCGTGCAAGATGTTCGGCCGATTGGACTGATGGAGATGCTGGACCAGGGCACGCTCGACGAAAAAGTTCTTGCTGTAGGCAATAACAATCCGCGCTTCTCGAGCATCTGGAACTATACAGATATCTATCCGCACTTGCTGAAAGAGATCACCCACTTTTTTGCCATCTACAAAGATCTGGAAGGCAAGCGGGTTGAGATTAAGGGCTGGCACGACGCAGCCTACGCCCGCGACCGCGTGGTGCGCGCCGCCAAGCTGTTTGAGGACGGCAAGAAGCATCCAGGATCGAGGAAGAAAGCTGCGGTATAAGCGAAAACAGCCCCGAGGGCCGAGAAAAACGGACAGCTACTCTTCGGTGCTCAATCTTCAGTGATTACTGGTGCGACCTCAGACGAGGCTGCCGCGCGCATTGTCTTTTGCACAATCACCGTGAGCCAATAAAGTGCGAGACCAAGCAAGCCGACAGCGGCTGCAAAGGCCAGGGCCGAGACGGTTCCCACCAGCTTTTCGCCACGCGAGACCCAGAGCGCATACCCGATGAGCAGGGCTGGTCCCACGCCCAGCAGGCAGGCAAAAGGAAAGCTGCCTGCCTGGAAAGGCCTTTCGAGCCGTGGCTCGCGGATGCGCAGAATGGCCAGGGCCGCGAACTCGAGTAGCAGGCTCGATCCGTAGAGGATGAGGTCAATGGAGATGAGGCGCTCGAACGGCAGCTTGACGGCCAGCGCCCAGGCCACCGCGCAGAGCAGGATGCTGACCCAGGGCACGCCGAAGCGATTGCGCCTGGCGAGCGCCCCGGGCAGCAGACCATCTTGCGCCATCACCATGGGCAGCCGCGTGTAGCTCATGCTGAGCGCGTTGAACATGCCCACGCCATTGATGCATCCCCCGGCGACAACTGCCAGAGCCAGCGCTGCGCCGCCGAACCCCGTTCCGCCGATCTGGCGGGCAGCGTCGGCCCAATCGCCGGTTGAAAAGCTTTGCGAGGAGATGCCGGCCAGCGCCATGGCCGCAAGCGGCAGAATATAAGTGATGGCCGTGAGAATGGCGGCGGCCACCATGGAGCGCGGATAGTTGCGCTGCGGATTCTCAACCTCCTGCGCGACGGTGGACGCGTTGTCCCAGCCCATGTAGTTCCACATGGCCACAAGCACGGCGGTCGAAAACGCAGTGCCGGCGCCAATGCCGGCAACGGGCGAGCCTGCGGCGCTGGTCCACTGCACGTGAGGATGCAGCAGGAGCGCCCTGGAAAAGCCGATGAGCACAAAGATCGCGAAGGGCGCGAGCAAGAGCGCAAACAGCCCGATGGAGCCGTTGCCCACGGCGGGCGCTCCACGCAAATTCCACAAGCTGCAGAGCAGGACCACGGCTAAAGACCACAGGTAGGCGCGGCCACCGGCAGTGAGCGCGGGCGAGAATTTGCCGAGATACAGAACGAAGATCGACGGATAAAGAGCCATGTCAAAGATGCTGGCCGCCAGCGAAAGCCAGCTCTCCTGGTAGCCCCAAAAGGGACCCATGGCGCGCCGCACCCAAACGTAAAAGCCGCCTTCGGCGGGAATAGCGGAGGCAAGTTCGCCGATCATCAGCGCAGTGGGCAGGCTCCAGAAGACCGGCAGCAACAGAAGAATAGCGATAGCCCAGCCGTAGCCCGCGCCGCCCAGAATGTCCTCAATGCCGTAAGGCCCGCCCGACACCATGAAATAGGTGGCGGCGATCAGCGGCAGAAGACTCATCTTGCCAGACACGCTGCGAGGCGCGTGAGCTGGCGCGGCTTTTCGAGCGGAGAACATGATTGTGAATCTATCGCAGAACCAGGCCTTTCGGCCGGCCTATTGCCAAGAAAAACGGCGGTGCGCAATATCCGCTATAATGCGTGGAGACCCGGAGAGATGGCCGAGTGGCTGAAGGCGGCGGTTTGCTAAACCGTTATAGGGTCAAAAGCTCTATCGGGGGTTCGAATCCCCCTCTCTCCGCCAGACCTTATTTATCCCCTTCAAAAGCCAACCATTTAGCTCCCTAAGCCCTTCATTCCACGGCACGTAGGCATTAAGCCGCTTTAAGCGGTCCTAAGCGCCATTACGCGTCGTTATACCCGTTTTAGGGCAAAAAGTATAGCTAAAATTAGCTATCTGCCGCCGTCGGCTACTGAGGCTGCTGCCGACGCCGCGCAATCTTTGCGCTAGTGATTGAAAGCGGCGATGGTAAGCAGTATCATCGTCCGCATGGCTCAATGCACAGCACCAGTAAGAGGACATCGCACAGCGAGCGCCAGAGCGGACTGTCCTGCATGTGGTGGAGGTGGCCGCTACAGCGGCTACAGCGGATATGGCTACTCGTCCCCGTCCTACTCCCCGTCCTACTCCTCATTGGGGACTAGCGGAGGACGGAGCAGCAGCGGTGGGG
>CAYZVG010000348.1:0-3429 GCA_964481595.1 uncultured Occallatibacter sp.
CCACCAGCTTGCGGTCCAGAATGATTTCCATGTTGCCGGTGCCCTTGAACTCTTCGAAAATTACTTCGTCCATGCGCGAGCCGGTGTCGACCAGGGCGGTGGCGATGATGGTCAGCGATCCGCCTTCTTCAATGTTGCGGGCCGCGCCAAAAAAGCGTTTGGGCCGCTGCAGAGCGTTCGAGTCGACGCCGCCCGAGAGCACCTTGCCTGAAGGAGGAACAATGGTGTTGTAGGCGCGAGCAAGGCGCGTAATCGAGTCGAGAAGAATGACCACGTCGCGCTTGTGTTCCACCAGGCGCTTGGCCTTTTCGATCACCATTTCGGCAACCTGCACGTGGCGTGCGGCCGGCTCGTCAAAGGTCGAGCTGATTACTTCGCCCTTCACCGAGCGCTGCATGTCGGTCACTTCCTCGGGCCGTTCGTCGATGAGCAGAACAATCAGGACCACTTCAGGGTGGTTTGACGTAATGGAGTTGGCGATTGACTGCAGCAGCATGGTCTTGCCGGTGCGCGGCGGAGCCACAATCAGGCCGCGCTGGCCCTTGCCTACCGGAGTCAACAGATCCATCACGCGGGCGCTCAGGCCCTCGCGCACCGTTTCCATCTTGATGCGTTCCTGGGGATAGAGCGGCGTAAGGTTGTCGAACAGGATCTTGTTGCGCGTTTCCTCGGGCGATTCGAAGTTGATGGCTTCAATCTTTACCAGCGCAAAGTACTTTTCGCCTTCATGCGGCGGACGAACGTTGCCGCTGATGGAGTCGCCGGTCTTCAGATCGAACTTGCGGATCTGCGATGGCGAGACATAAATGTCGTCGGGGCCGGGCAGATAGTTGTAGTCCGGCGACCGAAGAAAGCCATAGCCGTCAGGAAGAATCTCCAGAACGCCTTCAGCAAAGATGTGGCCCTCTTTTTCGCTCTGTGCTTGAAGGATCTTGAAGATCAGGTCCTGCTTGCGAAGGCCGCTTGTGCCCGGGATTTCCAGGGTGCGCGCAATGCGGCTCAATTCGGTAATATTCTTTTCTTTCAGTTCAGCTATGGTCATGATTCACCTGCGAGGCGGGATGTGTTTGAAGAGATTGCGGGAGGGGGACGTGCTCCAGAAGAATACCGGAATAAACAGGGATAAACCCGGCACAAACCAGCTCTAAAGCATTATCCGAACTCAATGAGGAGTGTCGAAACGCCGGGGAAACCAGCCTTCCTTTTGGGAAGGCCGTTTTGCTGCGATCTCTTACTCAAAAACGATGTCCTTGACCGTCGTCTTGCTGGCGCCTTCAGGCCGCACGGCGACGCTCAACCTGTTGGGCCTCAGGAGCCGCAATGGCGCCCAGGGTTCCAGGGTTAGTGGTCTGAAAACGGCTCAAAACTTCATTGGTTGTGTCTTGCAGCCGTGTGTTCGGCTTGTGCAGTTTCCGTGTTGCCTTGCTGGCCAGCTGACACAGCTGGTAGCGATTGGTTACGTGAGCAAGTGCTCCAAATACTAAATCAGAGCGCATTGAAATTCTCCTTCTTAACTTTCCTGCCTGGCTATAACCTGCCAAAACCGCCAGTACAGCGAGGGGAGCCATTCAATCGGGGGCTGCCCCAAATCCGCTTTCATGTTTTTAGACGCAAACCGGAGGCGTCCAGTTCTAAAAATGTTGACGCACTTTCTCGTCAAAGTGAAACAACCACTTGCCGTATGGGGATCGCGAAGTGCAGATCTTGGAATCCGGTGTCCGAAGTTTCCCGTTCCGGCATGTTTTTACACACCAGTGGCATTAACAAAAAGCGTCAACACACAAATAAGATGCGGGAATCGGCCCACGGGCGCACAGAATCTCGGTCTGCTCACTGCCCTATATGGATGGCTTCAATGAATGTATACCCGGTTTTGGCATAGGTCAACAGTTTTTTCTTGGGATTCTTAGGTACTTGTGTGCTATTTGCGCCGAGTGCCGAACCTATCTGTAGGCCATTTTAAATCAATTAGTTAATGAGGAAATCCCCATCCGTTAACAAGGTCCGATACCCTGCACTCTGCTCATCTGCAATCAGTTAAGCCACAAAGCGGCCCAAAACCGTACCAATCTGGTTACTTCCGCTCTTCGCGCGGTTGAAATGGGCGTCCATCCGGGTCACACAGCATCGGTTGGCCGTTCTGGTCCATTCCTGAAAACGTGCGGCGCTTCTTTGGCCCGCTTTTCTGGGAGACGAACAGTTCATCGAGACGGAAAAAGCCCGCAAACATCATTAAGAAGATCGGAACCGCGTAAAGTGCTGTATCCCAACCTGATTGCAGGGCTGCGTCGTGTATAGGGGCCATCTGTAGTCCTCACCGCAAAATTAAAAACACCTAATGCTATGTGGTGAGTGTATCGGCAAAGATTAGTAACTTTTCAGAAGATGGGTAACCATTTAAAAACTAAAGTACCGCGTGGGCGCTGTTACCCTGCTAAGGATTCTCCCGCGGCGCAGAGGGCTACGCCCAGTAGCTGCGGTCCAGGGTTCTATATTGGATGGCCTCAGCGATGTGGGGAACTGCAAGCTGTTCCGCGCCTTCAAGGTCGGCGATGGTGCGGGCCACTTTCAGAATGCGGTCGTGAGCGCGCGCCGTCAGGCCCTGCTGCTGCATTGCCCGTTCCAGCAATCGCTCCGCATCCGCGCCCAACTCGCAGTAGGCGCGAACCTGGCGCGTTGACATCTGCGCGTTGGCATAGATCTTTTCGCCGGCCTTTTTGAAACGTGCGCGCTGGTGCTCTCGTGCGCTCATCACGCGCGCCCTGATCTCGGCCGAACCCTCCGCCGCCGCGCCGCCGCGCAGTTCTTTGTATTGCACAGCAGGAACTTCGATGTGAATGTCGATGCGGTCAAGCAGCGGGCCGGAGATTTTTGCCACATAGCGCTGAATCATCGGCGGGGTGCACATGCACTCCCGCGATTTGTCGTTGAAGTAGCCGCACGGGCAGGGATTCATGGCCGCCGCAAGCATGAACCTCGCCGGAAAACTCAGCGACATCGACGCGCGGGCAATCGTTACCGTGTGATCTTCGAGCGGTTGCCGCATCACTTCAAGCACGTTGCGCGGAAACTCCGGCAGCTCATCCAGAAAAAGCAGGCCGTTGTGCGCCAGCGATACTTCGCCTGGCCGCGGCACGATGCCTCCGCCAATCAGCCCGGCGTCGGAGATGGTGTGATGCGGCGATCGGAAAGGCCGCTGCGTCACCAGGCCCGCAGATGCGTCGAGCACGCCGGCGACCGAGTGGATCTTTGTCGTCTCCAGCGCTTCTTCAAACGTGAGCGGCGCAAGAATCGAAGGCAGCCGCTTGGCCAGCATCGTCTTGCCCGATCCCGGTGGCCCGATCATGAGAATGTTGTGTCCACCGGCCGCGGCTACTTCCAGCGCGCGCTTGGCGGTCTGCTGGCCGCGCACATCGCAAAAGTCCACGC
>CAYZVG010000349.1:0-3422 GCA_964481595.1 uncultured Occallatibacter sp.
GGCATCGTGCTCGATCGCCCGCCCGACCACCCCCACGCCTATGGCGCGCCCGTGGTCATCCCCCAGGCCACCACCGTGGGATATCAGGGTTCCACCGTGCCCTATCAATGGTTCGGTCTGGCGCTCTCAACCAGGGCCGGCTCCCTCGCCCTCATGGATGTCGGCGGATCTCTCATCGTCGACGCCATCGTCTACGGATCGCAGCAGAGCAACTCCAGCGGCAATGGAACCATCGCCAGTCCTGAGATCGCAACCCTCCTCGGTGACCAGAGCCAGGGCGGCTGTATCGTGGTCGCGCCCGGTCCGCAAAGTGGAGCAGCCCGCAGCGTGGGCCGCTTCCCAGACGGTGCCGACACCGGCAGCCTCTGCACTGACTTTCTGTCGCAGGCCTCCACCACCCTGTCTGCCGCGGCAGCCGCGGGAGTCAGCAATATCAAGGTCGCCGGCGTAGCGGGCTTCACCTCCGGCCAAACCATCACTATCGACGCGGGCGCAAACCCTGAGAGCGCCGTCATCGCCAGCGTGGGCACAGCCGGCGCAACCACTGTCGCAACAGCTACCCAGGCCGGCTCAACCGTCATCCCTGTCGCCGGCGCAAGAGGATTCTCTGAGGGCCAAAACATCGTCATCGGCAGCGGCGCGGATGCGGAAACGGCGGTTGTCGAATCCATCCGGCCCTTTGGCGGCGCTCAAATCACCGTCAACGCGCCGCTCGCTCAGGCCCACGCGGTGGGCGCGCAGGTCTCCGGCACCGGCATCACCTTCACCACACAGCTAACCAAGGCCCATGCCATCGGGACGACGGTTGCAGACAACCTGCCCACCCCCGGCGCACCCAACCAGTACCACCGCAAATAACCGAGGCAACCGGCTGCACCGAGTTACACAAGCACGACCGCATCGCACCTGAGCAAGCAAACAATCGGCGGCATACCAGTAACAAGGTATGCCGCCGATTGTTTTAACAAGAGTTATAGCGGTTCCATGAATGCTCTATAACTTGCGAGGTTTCGCATTTGTTTCTTGCATCGAGTTATTCGTAACTTACGGTTGCCCGTCGCAACTCGTGAATGGGCCGCTGACCTACGGACTATCGACCAGGAACCTTCCAATAAAAAATGCGGCTCCGAGAAAATATATTACGACGCCAAACCAAAATGACTTCGGCTCTTTTGTGCGGCAGGTAACAAAGCCACGGCCAGGACATTTACCCGTCCACACCGAACCTACGCCCAGAAGAAAGAAGATGGCACCCACAATGCCGAAAATATCCGGATGCTCTAATATTTCGTTAAACAAATCGTGAAATCCTATTCAGTGTCCATCCCCTCACGGCCCGAAGGCGCGAGCCGCTGGTAGCATAGCGGCCCAATCATCCGCCATCCCCGCTGCACCTCCAGCCCCTCTCACTTAAGCTGCTTCAAGCGCATCTCAATCAAATCTTTGAACAGCCTGCACGGCCCCCCGCGCAGATCCTTCGCCTCTTCCACCGTTCCCTCCCGCGTAAACTTCACATACGCCGCAGTCGTGCCAAACTCCGGCCACGCCGGCAGCCCCGCCCCATTTGGATTCCCCGTCTTCGCAAAGTTCGTAAAGTAGCTCTGCACCATGCCTGCAAACTTATAATCCGCCTCTGTGTAAGGCCCGGCCAGGTTCCCCTCCTTGGGATAATCCCCAAACACAAACGACAGCTCAGTCGAGTGGATCGCCTCGGGCTGTCCTGGAACCGGATGATTGAACTCGTACTGAAACACCGCATGGTGCGCAGCCGTATGCCACCGCGCCTCTAACGTAGTCGGGCATCGGAAGGACATGTCCGCCGTAAACTGGTCCGCAGCCGAGCCATACACCAGGTCGTTCGTTCCCGCCCCGCCATCCTGCAGCCCATACTCTTTGAGCGCCTCCGGGCCGCGTTCTCCGGCAACACTGGTAATTACAGCCCGCAGTTGGACGGCCGTCATGCTTCCCCCAAACTCCCTGGTCGTCGTCCCAATCAGCAGTGGAATCGCTGCCTCCTCGCCTGCCGCAAACACCTCCATCGGAGAGCGTGTCATCAACCAGCCATCCACGTCCGGCGACAACCGCTGATGCGGCTCATGCGCCGTCAGCTTCTTCATCAATTCTCGCGCCGGAATCCCTCGCAGATACGCAATCTGTCCCGCTCCTTCCGGTGCGCCCATCGATGTTGCAAATGCCTTTCCCTCGCTCTCGGCCTCGGCCAGCGTTGGCAGCTCCTGGTCAGCCGGTGCGCCGCTCTCTTGAATGGCTTTTTCAAACAGCCCCTTCGCGCTCGACGCTATCAGCATCCCCGCGTCGTCCGCCCCGGCCGACTGCCCAAACACCGTAATGTTCTTCGCGTCGCCCCCAAACCGCCCGATATTCGCAATCACCCATTTCAGCGCCAGCACCTGGTCCATCAGCGCGTAGTTCCCTGAGCTGTGGTGTGCAGACTCGCCCGTCAACTCCGGGTGCGACAAAAAACCGAAAATTCCCAGCCGGTAGTTCGCCGTAACCACCACCACCCCGTGGTCGGCCAGGGTTCCATCGGTGTAGAGGTGGTTCATCCCTGTCCCGCCTTCGTTGGCCCCTCCGTGAATCCAGAACATCACCGGCAGCAGCCCCTTCTTCGGCAACTTCGGCGTAATCACGTTCAGATACAGGCAATCCTCCTGCCCAATCTCCGCATCGTGCCGGTTCCAGTCGCCCAGGTCCGGCTGCACACAAGGCTTGCTGAACGCCGTAGCATCGCGCACCCCGCTCCATGGCTTCGCCGGCAGCGGCTCACGCCAGCGAAGCTCCCCCACTGGCGGCTGCGCAAAAGGGATTCCCAGGAACCGCGCCCCGCCGCCATCCCGCGCCACTCCCCGCACAAGTCCGGCGTTGGTCTTCACCACCAGCGGATCATCCGCGCCCCTCGCCATCGGCAACCAAGCAATCCCCGCCGCCAGCAGCGCCATAGTTATCAGTAGGTTTTTCATGCAAATCCCCCGCGCACGCAAGAATACACCCAATCGATGTACGCACCGCCGCACCGTTAGAGCGTATCTAATTTAAGTGTATACATTTTATGTTACAATAACCCTGCCGATAAAGGGGCGGCACGGATGCATTCCTATTCACAGGATCTGCGGGATCGCGTGTTGTGGGCATTGGAACGCGGAGAACGTCCGACTTCGATTGCACGGCGTCTGGAAATCAGCCGGGTCTGGGTTTATCGAGTGCGCGACCGCGAGAAGAAATCCGGAAGACGCACAAGTTTTCAGATCGGCGGCCATCGCCGTTCGCGGGTGGCTGAAATGAAGCCTGTACTCTGCGCTTGGATCGAACAAGAGCCCGATCTGAGCTTGACTGAATTGTGCGAGCGGCTGGCCAAGCAGGGTGTTTCGATCAAGACCGGCGCGCTGTGGCATCAGTTAAACAAA
>CAYZVG010000350.1:0-3392 GCA_964481595.1 uncultured Occallatibacter sp.
TCGACGGTGGGCCCGCCACAGCCTTCGGATTCCGCCTCGACTGGACGGATTTTCCCGAGCAACGCCACCCACTCCAGTAGTGTTAACAGGCCCTAGTGTTCTGTCTCTAAAGCTCATGACAAAACCGAGCCTGTCATCTGAGCGAAAGGGGCCCCGAACGCTTTTCAGTTCGGGGGTGGTAAGCGAAGAATCTGCGGTTGTACTTTCGCGGATTCCGCAAACAACTTTTTAGAGATCGACACTGAGTCGAACGGAACGACAGATAAGGTAGAAATGCACTTAAACTTCGATTTTTCGGCAGTCCAGATTCTCTGGACGCTGACCTTTGCAGGACTCCTGGTTTTGCTCGTTGTCCTGCTTGGCCGCGACCGCGCGCGTCTCTATCCGTGGTTCACCGCAAGCATGGTCTTTACCGCGGTGCGTTTGCTCGCCAGCAGAATGCTCTACGGCCGCATGGCGCCCATCACGTCCAGCAAGATCTTTCTCTCGCTCGCTGTCGTCGCCTCCGTCGTCGGCTTCCTCGTAATCGTGGAGTTGGGGCGCAGCGCCTTTGCTCGCGCCTCGCGCCGCACCGTGATAGTAGGAATCCTCATGGCAGCGGTTATCTGTGCTCTGATTCTGGCCAACTGGGGCGGCTGGCCAAGCTGGAAGACGCTCACTGCCGATTCCACCCTCGCTACATTGCGCCTCATGCAGCTCGTTACCCAGAAGATCGATCTTCTCAATCAGGTGCTCGCCGTCGTTCTCGGTCTGGCCGTGGTCCTGTTCGGCCGCCGCTTCCATGCCGGCTTCCGCAGCCACACGCAGCAGATCGTTATTGGCCTGTCCACCTCTGCCATTGCGCAGATGGCGGTGCGCGGCATCTGGCAGCTCATCGCCATGCACGCCGCTCCCCAATCCGAGGCCGAATACGAGAAAATCATGGGCCTGCAAGAGAAGCTCTACAACGGCAGCAGCGTCGTCCTGGTTCTGGTCATCGTGTGGTGGATCGTTTGTCTCTGGATCAACGAGCCCTGCTCCGACCCTGCCGCAAATCCTCAGCCTGCAACCCCGGAGCCAGCGCCCGAACCGCAAGCTTGAACCCCGGCGGCCTGTCTGGGACAGATCACATCAAGATATAAGGCCGTCATTCTGAGTGAACGGGGCCCCAAACGTTTTTCAGTTTGGGGGTGGTGAACGAAGAATCTGCGTTTGCGTTGCGCTAACTTGCTAACCCGCTGACTTGCTGCCTCGCTAACTCGCTACTCCCGCGCAGCGGGAGCGAACTTGCTGCCTTCAGATGTGGCAGCTCGCCTGTCCGCGCTTTTCCAGGTACCGCTGGTGGTATTCCTCGGCGCGCCAGAAAGTCTGCGCCGGCTCAACCTTGGTAACAATGCGCCGCGGCTTGTACCGGCCGTCCGTCGTCAACTCTTCAATCTTCGCCAGTGCCTGCGCCTGCTGCTCCGGCGAGTGGTAGAAGATTGCCGAGCGGTACTGAGCGCCCCAATCCGGCCCCTGCCTGTTCAGCGTTGTCGGATCGTGCAGTGAGAAGAAGTAGTCCAGCAGCTTTTCAAAGCTCACTTTTTCCGCGTCGAAGTCCAGCTCGACCACCTCTGCGTGCCCGGTCTTGTCCGTGCACACATCCTTATAGGTAGGCCGCTCCATTGCGCCGCCCTCGTAGCCCACCGCCGTTGCCGTCACTCCAGGCACAGCCGCAAACGCCGCCTCCACACCCCAAAAACACCCAGCTCCGAATGTCGCTTTTTCCATGCTCATGCCGGTTTCGATGCTCCAGCAGCTCTCGCGGTTACAGCGTTTTCGCTCCCACCGTTACCACTCCAGCCGCGCGGCAATCCGCTTCAATCCCTTGAGAGCGGTCCCTTGCGGTTCAATCGTCGAGCCAATGTCCATTGCCAGCAGCGCCATCTCGTAGTGTCCGCACAGCTTGGCGTCGCCAATCAGGTGCACCATCTCGCCCGCGTGCGCCTCCGCCTTCACCTCGTGCCCAATCAGCAGCCCATACAAAAACGACGACGCGCCGGCCTCCTTCATCGAGCCGGTCAAAACCAGCGTTCGTACTCCAAACAGATGATGCGAAAGCTCTCCCGACTGCTTCGCCCGCTCCACGCCCATCAAAAACGCATCGTCGTCGTTCGGCTCGTGCTTTGTGCAGGCGTGCAGAATCGTGCTGGCTCTGATCGCATTGAAAAGATCGCCCGACATCGAAGTCGAAAATCCGCGAATCTGTCCACCCTCCATCCGCACCCATTTTGAATGCAGCCCAGGCAAACATACGCGCGCAAACTTCTCAACTTCGCCGGCGCATCCAAAAATCTGCGTCTCCTCGCCGCGCAAAACCTCGGGAACTCCGTTCTCGTCCGCGGCCATCATGCCCGGCACAATGCGCGCGTCCATTCCCTCCGCCTCAACGCGCACCACGCCTTCAACCAGCCGGTCGAAGTCCGCCGGCACTGTCACGTATGGCGCTTCCTTCCAGCCCCGCCTCGCGCCCACCATTCCGCACAGCAGCACCCGTCCGTCGCCCTCGTGAATCCAGTCGCCAACCTCCTGCTTCAGCGCTTCCTCAAACCCACCGGCAGGCACCGCCACCGCTCCGCGCGCGCTTGTCCGTTCCGCTTCCACGTTCCCTTCGCTGCCCAGCTTGTAAGCGTGAAAGCTCGTGCTGCCCCAAATTACTGCGATCATCGTCGGCTCCTGGTCAGTCTTCTTTTTTCTCGCCCCGCGCCTTCACCTTAATCCATATCGGCGTTCCCTTAAAGCCGAATGCCTCGCGAATCTGATTCTCCAAAAAGCGCTCGAACGCAAAATGCAATTTCACTTCGCGGTCGGTAAACAGCACAAACGTTGGCGGCGCAACCGCGGCCTGCGTCATATAGAAAATCTTGATCCGCTTGGCAATCGGCACCGGCGCGCGCTGGAAATCGATCTTTTCCAGGAACCGGTTGATCTGCCCCGTCGTCACGCGCTTGCGCCGTTCTGCCGCTGTAGCAACCACCTCGTGCAGCACGCGTTTCATCCCCTTGCGCTCTGTTCCCTCCGATGCTTCCAGCGCCGAAAGAAAAATCACATCGGCATAGTTCAGGTACTTCAGCACCGCCCGCAGTTGCCGCTCAAAAACCTCGCGGTCCGCCGGCGGCTTCCCATCCGTCCGCCCGGTGGTCACCAGATCCCACTTGTTCACCAGCACAATTACGCTACGCCCGCTCTCGTGCGCATAGCCGCCGATGGTTGCGTCCGCCCCGGTTACGCCCTCGGTCGCGTCAATCACCAGCAGCGCCACGTCAGCCGCCTCCAGGTGCCTGCGCGCCATCACCACGCTCATCTTTTCGGCCATCAGCTTGGTCTTGCCTTTGCGCCGGATGCCCGCCGTATCCACAAACCGCAACTGGTGG
>CAYZVG010000351.1:0-3391 GCA_964481595.1 uncultured Occallatibacter sp.
TTTTCGTCTCAACAAAAGGAAGGGACTACATATTCAATATCCGAGCTTTCCGAGTGGCAACGGATGTTGATTGGTCTGTACATGATCCTTCATTTCGTGATTGCGAAAGGGCAAACCGTGATTCTCGATGAGCCTGACAACTTCATATCCCTGCGTGAAATTCAGCCATGGCTATTAGCTGCCGAGGCTGCGGTCGAGGACAGCAAAGGACAACTCATCCTGATCTCACATCATCCAGAAATACTCGATCAATGGGCGCAGGAATCGGGTCTGCGTTTCTTTCGGGAGCAGAACGGGCATGTGAGGACTGAAGAGTTCAAGACCGATCCTGATGGCCTAATGCAACCCTCCGAGTTAATCGCAAGAGGTTGGGAGAATGACTAAGCCTTCGTGGATTTTTGTCTTGGCCGAAGACGAGCGTCAAAGACAGTTCATATACAGGTTCTTAGCGACCGAAGGATACAATCTGCGTCAGATAAGTTTTGAGTTGTCTCCCTCCAGTCAAGGGAGTGCCGAACAATGGGTACGCGAGAACTTTGTGCGGCTGGCGAAGAAGTGCAGGGCGAGGAATGCGAGACATGCGGGACAATCTACAGGTATGTTCGTCCTGCAGGATGCGGATAAACGTTCAGTGAGAAATCGATTGGGAGAGCTGGATGCAGCTTTAGTTGCCGCCAGCCAGCCGAAATACGATCCTTCGAAGGACACAATCGCAAGATTGATTCCCAAATGGAGCATAGAGACCTGGATACTTTATCTAGCCTCGACGGGAGCAGCTAAGCAGTCTATTAGTGAGGAAAAACCTTATAAAGACTCAAGAAACAAAGAGCAGTGGTCTGAGTTAATTCCCCAGGCAGCCACCACTCTCGCTGAATGGACAAGACCTGCAGCCCAATTGCCTGAGAGTCTGATCGACTCTCTTCGGCACGGAATTGAAGAGATCCCCCGCGCTGCGCCTGCTGGCCGGTAACTCGCCATGGTTGAAACCCGCATCAAGCCGCATTACCAGCAAGTGGCCGAAGAGGCGCGGCGGGTTCGGCAGCGGCGGGCCTACCGGCGCAACCAGGTCTTTGGACTGCTGCTGGTGGCCGCGGCGATTCTGCTGTGGCGTCTCTTCCACACCAATTCCCAATGGATTTTTCCGCCCGGCTGGTGGCGTCCATGAGCGCTACAAGCGGCGCGCGCCCTCGCGAGAGCGAAAGACTTGGCATCGATCCGCTCGCTGTCCTCATCCTTGGCCCAACCGGCAGCGGCAAGACGGCTCTGTCTCTTGCGCTCGGCGAGCAGTTCAACGGCGAAATCGTCAGTTGCGACTCGGTCGCCGTTTACCGCGGCATGGACATTGGCGCGGCCAAGCCCACGGCCAGTGAGCGCGCCCGCCTGCCGCATCACTTAATCGATGTTGCCGCGCCAGACGAGCCTTTTACCGCCGGCGAGTACAGCCGCCAGGCCCGCGCAGCGCTGCAGAGCATTGCCGCTCGCGGCCGCCTGCCCATCGTCACCGGGGGAACGGGCCTCTATCTGCGCGCACTCACCGACGGCCTGTTCGCCGGACCGGAGCGGCAGGAGAGCCTGCGCGCCCGCCTGCGCCTGAGCGGCGAAAAGCGCGGCAGCGCGTGGCTGCACCGCATTCTGCTCCGGCTCGATGCGGCTTCGGCCGAGCGCATTCACGCCAACGATACGCCCAAGCTCATCCGGGCCATCGAGGTTTGCCTGGCCGCACGGAAGCCCTTGTCGCAGGTGCTGGCGCGCGACCCGCTCACCGGCTTTCGCCTGCTGCGCATTGGCCTGAACCCCGAACGGCAGCAGCTCTATGACCGCTTGAACCGCAGATGCGCCGCAATGTTCGCCGCCGGTCTGGTGGAGGAGACACGCGGTCTGCTCGATCGCTTTGGTCCCGTGAAAGCGCTCGACTCACTTGGCTACAAACAGAGCGTTGCCGTGTTGGCCGGAACGATGAGTGTTGAATATGCAGTTAATGCCACGCAGCAGGGGCATCGCAATTACGCCAAGCGGCAGCTCACCTGGTTTCGCCGCGAGCCGGACGTGCACTGGATCGCCGCCTTCGGCGATGAGGCCGCTACGCAGCACACAGCCGCCGAGCTGATTCGCCCGGCAATCGCCGAACGGTAAAATGGATTTTGCGCGATGAAGCGCGATCGGAGTTTTCCCATGGCAGATACGATTTACGACGTAGCAATCATCGGCGGCGGCCCGGCAGGCTACACGGCGGCCATTCGCGGAGCAGAGCTGGGACTGAAAGTCGCGCTCATTGACAATGCTCCCAAGCTGGGCGGCACATGCCTGCACGTGGGCTGTATCCCCACCAAGGCCCTGCTGTTCAACGCCGAACTGTGGGACCACTTGAAGCACGCCGCCGAGTTTGGCATTGCCGGCATCGGCACGCCGCAGCTCGATTGGGCCGCCGTGCTGGCGCGCAAAAACTCCATCATTACCAAGCACGTCAAAGGCCTCGATTTTTTGATGAAGAAGAACAAGGTGACAGTGATTGCCGGCACTGGCAGGCTGACCGGACCGGCGAGCGCAGGCGTGCATACTGTCGACGTGACCCCAGCCGCGGGCGATACGACCCAGGTGAAGGCGAAGAACGTGATTCTCGCCACCGGCTCCTCGGCCAAGATGCTGCCCGGCCTGCAGGCCGACTCCTCCATCCTCACCAATATTGAAATTCTCTCCCTCGACAGCGTGCCCAAGTCGCTCATCGTCATCGGCGCGGGCGCGGTGGGCGTCGAGTTCAGTTCCATCTTCCGCAGCTTCGGGACGGAGGTCACGATTCTCGAATTTCTGCCGCGCATGGTTGCCGTCGAGGACGAGGAAATCTCAAAAGAGCTGACGCGCGTGTTTAAGAAACGCGGCATCGACGTAAACACCGGCGCAAAAGTGGAGAAGGTGGAGAAGACCGAGACCGGCGTGAAGGTGAGCTATACCGATGCCAACGGAAAGCCGCAGGTGAAGGAGGCCGAGAAGGTGCTCATTGCCGTGGGGCGCGCCGGGCTTACGCAGAACGTCGGCGTGGAGAAGACCAAGATCGAGATTGAGCGCGGGCTCATCAAAGTGGACCAGGAGCAGCAGACCGCAGAGCCTGGCGTATACGCCATCGGCGACATCGTCTTCGGGCTGCCGCAGCTTGCGCACGTGGGCGCAATGGCCGGCATGATCGCCGTGGCCAAGATCGCCGGCGCAAAGTTCCGCCCCATCAACCGCGAGCGCATCCCCGGCTGCACGTACACTGAGCCGCAGATCGGGTCAGTTGGTTTGACTGAGGCGCAGGCAAAGGAGAAAGGCCATGAGGTAAAGGTGGGCAAGTTTCCCTTTGCGGGCAACTCCAAGGCGACCATTGTCGGCAGCCACGACGGCTTTGTGAAGATCG
>CAYZVG010000352.1:0-3355 GCA_964481595.1 uncultured Occallatibacter sp.
ACACCGGGCTGGCGCTGACGACCTATCACTACTACACGCCGAGCGGCCGGCTCATCCAGCGCAACTACTCCGGCGTTTCACTCTACGACTACTACTACAATCACGCCGGAGCGCTGCCGTCGAACTCCACCAACCAGGAAGTGAAGCTCACCGACTCTGGCCGCACGGTGTATGGCGGCGGCGGTATTACTCCGGACGAGAAGTTCGACACTCCGCAGGCCAATCACTTTCAGGAAGAACTGCTGAGCCGCGATGTGTTCTTCCGCTTTGCGCCGGTTTATGTTTCAACCCACACGGTCGCCAACAATTTCCAGGTGGACGATGCGGTGCTGAGCGATTTCAAGAAGTACCTCACCAGCCAGAACGTGGAGTTTACCGACAGCGAACTGAATGGCGTTTCGGATTGGCTGAAGGCACGCATCAAGGAAAAGATCGTGACGATTCAGTTTGGGCAGTTGCTGGGATTGCGCACACTGGCAGACTGGGACCCGGAGATCCAAAAGGCTATCACGTACCTGCCAGAGGCACAGTCTCTCGAAGACAACGCGCACAAGGTGCTTGCGGAAAAGGCATTGGCGCGGAACTCGAGCGCGCCGGGCGTGCCCGCTCAGCAATAACTCTGCAAGAGTCTCCAACGCAAAACGGCCATCCTCTTGGGGATGGCCGTTTTGCGTTTGAAGATTCCAAGATTACAACCTATTCAAACGAGGGCAGACCCGCCAGCGCCATGGCAATCTCTTCCGCGGGATACTCGTAGTTCTCAAGTTGGCCCGCCTGGTAGGCGATGTACGATTGCATGTCGAAGTGGCCGTGGCCGCTCAGGTTGAACAGAATCGTCTTCTGCTTGCCTTCCCGCTTGGCCTGTAGCGCTTCGCCGATTGCGGCGGCAACGGCGTGGTTGGCCTCGGGAGCGGGCACAATTCCCTCAGCGCGCGCAAACTGAATGCCGGCGGCGAAAGCATCCAACTGCTGCACGGTGACGGCTTCGGCCAGGCCGATATCGATGACGTGCGAAACCAGCGGCGCCATGCCGTGATAGCGCAGGCCGCCGGCGTGGATTCCCGGAGGAATGAAGGTGCTGCCCAGGGTGTGCATCTTGACCAGGGGAGTTAGGTGCGCGGTATCGCCAAAGTCGTATGTGAACCTGCCCTTGGTCAGGCTGGGGCAAGCGGCAGGTTCGACGGCGATGATGCGCGCGTTTCCCTTCCCTTTGAGCTTGCGGCCGATGAAAGGCAGAACCAGGCCGGCAAAGTTCGATCCGCCGCCAGTGCAGCCGATGATCGAATCCGGCTCTTCGCCGGCCAGCGCCATCTGTTCGATCGCTTCCAGGCCGATCACGGTCTGGTGCAGCAGGACATGATTCAAAACGCTGCCCAGCGCGTACTTGGTGTCAGGATCTTTGGCCGCAACTTCTACCGCTTCGGAGATGGCGATACCAAGCGAGCCGCGGGAGTCGGGATGCTCGGCAAGAATCGCCCGGCCCGCATCCGTCTCCATGCTTGGGCTGGCGGTGACCGATGCTCCAAAGGCTTCCATCAGCGCGCGGCGATACGGCTTTTGGTCGTAGCTGACCCGCACCATGTAGACCTTGCAGTCGAGTCCGAAGAATGAGCAGGCCATGGAGAGCGCCGAGCCCCATTGGCCGGCTCCGGTCTCAGTGGAAAGGTGCTTGGTGCCGGCTTCCTTGTTGTAGTAGGCCTGCGCCACGGCGGTGTTCAGCTTGTGTGAGCCGGCCGGGCTGGTGCCCTCGTACTTGTAGTAAATGTGCGCCGGAGTATCCAGGGCCTTCTCAAGCCGCCGCGCGCGGAAAAGGGGCGAAGGCCGCCACTGCGCGTAGATTTGCCGCACCTCTGCGGGAATCTCGATCTCGCTCTCGCCGCTCATCTCCTGCTCGATAAGGCTCATCGGAAACAGGGGCGCCAGATCGTCTGGCCCCAGCGGTTTGTGCGTGCCTGGATGAAGCGGAGGCGCCATCGGCGTTGGCAGATCCGGCAGAATGTTGTACCACACGCGGGGAATGCGGTCTTGCGGCAAAAGAAACTGTATCTGGTCCATGCCGAACATTCTATCAGCGGTTTTGCGCCGCCGGATTGTGCGCGCCAATACAGTTCTCGACGGGAGAAAGCACAACCGCTCGAATTCGCTTTGTAGCCGCCATCACAGCGCGCCGCGGCCAGCGCCCTTAGGCTTTAGGACGAAGTTGCAGAGGAGAAAGTATGGCACCCGTTGCTGCGGAACATGAGCTTACCGTCAAAAACCTTCTTGCCGCATTTGAAGGCGAATCGAACGCACACGCCAAATACATTGAGTTTGCCGCAAAGGCCGATGCGGAAGGCTTGCACGGAGCCGCAAGCCTGTTTCGCGCCGCCGGCCGCGCGGAGCAAATCCACGCCGCCAACCACGCGCGGGTGATCAAGCAGCTTGGCGGCGAGGCCGCATGCACCATTCATCCGGTCGAGGTAAAGGGCACGCTCGACAATCTGAAAGCCGCGCTTGGCGGCGAACAGTATGAAATCGACGTCATGTATCCGGAGTTTCTGAAGGAAGCCATTGCCGGTGGCGTGACCGCCGCCGTTCGCAGCATGACCGGAGCTCTCGAAGCCGAAAAGTGTCACGCACGCCTTTACGGCGAAGCGGTTGCGCTGCTGCAGGGCGGCAAGCGGGATTCCTGGATAGGAACGGCCCGCGATTTCTACGTTTGCCCGGTATGCGGCTACACGTCAGAGACCGAAGAGGAGCATGAGCGCTGCCCGGTTTGCAACTGCCCATGGGAGAAGTTCGAAATCATCCGCTAAGTGGCATCTCCGAAGTTCGTTGAAAAACAACCACGGATCCTTCGTCTCACCACCCCCAAACTGAAAAGCGTTTGGGGCCCCGTTCGCTCAGGATGACAAATCTTATTTTGACGCGAACTTCTGGGACAGGACTATAGGCCGTGTGAATCTGTAGCGGCACCGCGATCAGCTCCGTGCCCCACCCATTCGCCGCTTTCTGGCGAATGAGTGGGAGAGCACAAACCTCATCGAACGAATTCCGGCGGTCAGAAACCAGCCCATTCCGGGTTCCCTTACGGCTCGTCGTTGTAGATGGCGATCTGCAACTCGCCGCCTTCCGACTGCCGGGCGCGATACATGCCGGGAGTGTTGAAGCTCCAGGCAATCTGGCCGTCAGGCGCAATCGCGATAACGCCTCCATCGCCGTGCAGCCCGGTCAGTTCCTTCTGCACCACCTCATCCACGGCATCTTTGAGCTTCATGCCCTTGTACTCCACCAGAGCGCAGACCGTGCGCGCCACCGTGAGGCGGATGAAGTACTCGCCGGTGCCTGTTGCAGACACAGCGCACGACTGATTCGA
>CAYZVG010000353.1:0-3331 GCA_964481595.1 uncultured Occallatibacter sp.
GCGTCTACATTGGTTAAACTCGACTTGAGCGATAGAAATCCGGTCAGCGTGCCCACCGGTGACAGCGTCGAGCCCGAGTCTCCATACGGCGTGCAGTTATCTTCGATCAGGCCGGGCTGCACAATGGTCTCGCCGACAGACGCCTGGTCGCTGCGCGCCAGCACGTGGTTGTTGCTCAACAGGAATTGCGAGCCGCTCGTGTTCTGAATCAGCGAACCCAGCGTTCCGCCGCAGCAGTCGATAATCTGGTTGCCCTGCGTGTCGTAGTCGTCGTTGTTTCCACCCGATGTGCCCAGAATGATCGGCGTGCTCTGCCTGGCCTGGTGCGTCGTGGGATTGCTCGATACACCCGCGGAGTTCAGTAGTATCTCGCTGCTGGTCTTCGACGACGAACTGCCCACCGTAGCCACAACGTAGGTGTTCGTAGTCGTTGAAATGGGGGAGGGCGCGGTGTAATTCACGCTGCAAGTGGTAAAGGCCGTGGTGCTGCGCGTGCAGTTGGTCGCGCCCAGCGAACCCTGCCCGCCGGTCGATCCGCTCGACGTGCTTGCAACCGTGTAGGTGATTCCCTTGGAGCCACCGGCTTCGGCAATGATGCCGGTCAGCTTCAGCGTTCCATTCGCGCCCAGCGCCGCGTCCTCTGGCGTCAGCGGCTGCACGAAGCCGGGAGTCACAGTGATTGTCGCGGTCGCCGTCTGGCTCGGGTTTGAAGTGAGCGCAGCAGTCACCGTCACCGGCAGGCTATCGGCCGTCAGGTATCCAGGCGGGGTGTATTGCCCTGAAGAATTAATCGATCCATAGGTTGTGGCTGGCGTGGGCACCGACCACGTAACAGCGGCCGCAGTGCCGGAGTTATCCGTCGCCAACAGATGCTCCACCGCTGTTCCTGCAGAACTGGTCGAGTTGCAGCCCGTGCAGTTTGTGTCGATCGACGCCGATCCCGGAGAAATGGAGAATGTTCCGCTTGACGCACTGGAAGAGCCGCCGCCGCAACCTGCAAGCAAGATGACTGCGGGCGCAGCCGCAAGCGCGAGCCCGCGCAACGGCGTCACGCACCGACGAATGAACCGCCCATGCTTGCGCGTACCGATTTCCGCGCGCGAGGACCGTCTCTTCACTTCTAGCTCAAGGTCAATCAAGATCGTTGGCGCCTTTGCGATAGTTTACCGCCCCGGCCGGCGAATAAGCTCACACTTCCGTGGCAGATTTGGAACCTGCTTTTGGTGAACGTCAGTTCGTTAGACCCCGATTTCCCCGCAAAGGTTGGCCCTCGCAGGCAAATTGTGTCGATTCAACCCATTTTGACTAGCCGAGGCTATTTCAGAGTTTCGCCAGTGCCGCAGGGGTAATGTAGGGCTGGATCAAGCTACCGTGAGCACGAGTTTGCCGAAGTGGCTCTTCTCTTCCATTTTGGCCAGCACTTCCTTGGCCTGGGTCCAATGAAAGTCTTCGCCGATGGGCTGCAATTGGTTATAGGAGATGGCCTTGTTCATCTCGATAAAGTCCTGACGCGAGCCAACGTAGATCCCTTGAATGCGGAGCGATTTATGCAGAATCGTGGGAATCGGCAGCGGATCGGAGCCTTCGGAGAGAACTCCGACCTGCGCCACGGTACCGCCCATGCGGAGCGACCTGAGGGAGCGGGCAAAGGTGCCTGATCCGCCCACCTCCACTACCAAGTCAACGCCTTCGCCGCCGGTTTGCTCCACTGCCCAGCGATCCCAGTCAGGGTGGTCGCGATAGTTCAGCCCCTTGTCCAATCCCAGGCCAATTGCGCGCTGCAACTTCTCATGGCTGGATGAGATTCCCAGCACCCGCATTCCCATCATGCGCGCCAGTTGCAGCGCAAAGATGGAGACGCCGCCTGTGCCCAGGATCAGAACCGTATCGCCGGGCTTTAAATTCCCCGCGGCAAGCGCGTTCCACGCGGTAACAGCGGCGCACGGCAAGGTGGCCGCTTCCTGGTAGCTGAGATGATCGGGAATAGCCACCAGGCCGTCCTCTGAAAGGACCACATAGTCGGCCAGCATACCGTCGATATCGCCGCCGAGCGCGCCTTTTGCACGAGCGGGGGTGAGCGGTCCCTCAAGCCAGTTCTGCATGAAGATCCCAACCACGCGATCCCCTGGTTTCCATGCGGAAACGCCTTCGCCAACCGCAACCACTTCGCCCGCGCCGTCGGAGCACGGAATGCGTGGCAGGATCATGTGAGGGTTGTATTGCCCTCTGACCATGAGCAGATCGCGAAAGTTGAATGAAATTGCACGAATGCCGACAAGAACCTCGCCAGGGCCTGGCGTGGGCGTGGGTCTCTCAACAAACTCAAGCGATTCAATGCCAAAACGAGAAATCTGCCATGCGCGCATTGTGTGGCTCTCTCCCTGCGCACATCATTGCGCGTTCAGCCTGCGGGACGCAACCGGCAAAAGACCGGTAAAATGAAAACAGGATAAGAGAACTTGAAAAATACATCCGTGGAGGAGCAAATGGCAAACGCCTTGCAACAACCGGAGGTCGGCGCTGGAGTCGAAGAAGCTAAACGTGTTGCCGCGCAGCAACGCGCCGAGCGGCAGCGTCAGATTCAGGCGCTCAATCTGCAGCGCGAGAACATCTTGTCGCAGAGAACATCGCATCCTGCCCGGCGTGCCGCGCTTGAGGCAGCCCTGGCGCAGATTGAAGGCCAGCTCAGCTCGATGAACTAGGGTTTGTTCGCCCTGGAACCGGGCGGCGTATCCGTCAGGTTCCCTTCGCCGGAATTCGGCGCGGCTCAGGGTTCGCGGTGAAAGAGCAGAGAATTGGCCTGGTCGACCGGGGTCAACAGGATGTGCGCAATGTTTACGTGCGCCGGCCGCTTGACTGCCCACACGATGGCCTCAGCCACATCTTCCGGCGCTAAAGGAACAACGCCCTTATATACCTTGGCCGCCTTCTCCTGGTCGCCGCGAAACCTCACAAGGCTAAAGTCTGTCTCGACCATTCCTGGATCGACGGCTGTCACCCGCACCGGCGTTCCCAGCACATCCTGGCGCAGCCCATCGTTGATGGCTTTCACCGCAGCCTTGCTGCCGCAGTACACAGCGCCATTGGGATAAGTCATTTCGCCGGCGGTGGAACCCAGGTTAACCACGTGCCCGTGGCCCCGCACCACCATTCCCGGAACTACGGCGCGCGTGACGTAGAGCAGACCCTTGATGTTGGTGTCGATCATCTCTTCCCAGTCTTCGAACTTTCCGGTGTAGAGCTTTTCGAGTCCGCGGCTCAGGCCGGCGTTGTTTACCAGCACGTCGATCTCCGCCCACTCCGGCGGAAGTTCGTCCACCATTCTCTGCAC
>CAYZVG010000354.1:0-3322 GCA_964481595.1 uncultured Occallatibacter sp.
AGCAAGCCCCAACGAAAATGCTTGCCTTGCAAGAGAGAATCTGGGATAGCACAAACCCAACCCACGTGGTGAGAGCGCCTACGACGAGTAAGCGCGCAGCGCATCCCGCAGCGTTCGCTTGCCGCGAAACACGCGCGACTTGATCGTCTTCGCATCCACCTTCAGCATCTCCGCCAGCTCTTGCTGCGGAACCCCCTGCAACATGCACTCCTCGATTGCGCTCTTGCACGGTGCGCTCAGCTTGTCGATCTCCTCGTGCAGCCGCTGTTCCATCTCCATCCGCGCGCACCACTCTTCGGGATTGAACGCCGGATCGGGAATGTCGAAGCTCTTCGCCTCGCCCTCTTCTTCCCCGAAAAATTCGCGCGACATGCCCGCCAGCCCATTGCGGCTGCGCAAATACTCGCGTACCTCGTTGCGCAGAATCGCCTGCACCCACGTATCCATCCGCGCATCACCGCGAAACCGCGCCAGTCCCCGCATCGCCTTCAGCAGCGCATCCTGCACAATGTCTTCGGCCTCTTCGCGGCAGGCGGGCACCCGCCGCGTGCGCCACAGCAGCATATTCCGGCATTCCACAGCAATCTGCGCCAGTACCGCGGCCTTCTGCTCGGTGCACATCCATTCCGGCCCCATCGCATCGGGCTCTGCTCTTCCTACCACCGTGCTGCTCGCCATACTCTTATCCCTTTCCATGCGCGGAGTTCTCGCTCTCCGCGTGTCCAATCCGTCAACACCCATCGCGACATCGCCCGTGTCTCTAGCCACGTCGAGCCGCGCCCGGGCTGCGTATCCCACTTCTCGATCAAGCATTGAAAGTGGGTGCCCCATCCTTCCGCGCGTCTTTTGCGGAAGGGTGGGATAGCACAATCCCAAGCCGCGAAATCACGCGGCCGAAGACCGGCCCGCAGCCCAGCGCTCAGTGCAATCTGGTTAGTTGGAAAGGAAAGGAGGGGAACGGCCAGAAACACGTCTGCCGAACCAGGCAATGCCCGGCTCCGCGGCGGTCTCGGTATACGCCAGCCAGGGCGCAGGACCGTCAATCCCCGCACTCTGCACAAGGGATGCATGATCTCCCTGTGCCGGCGTCGGCTGCAAATGCGCAACGAGAGCCAGCGTCTGTTCGCCGGTCCGCGGAACCAGCCAGCACCTGGCCACTCTCAGTTGTGTGTGGGCTGCGGGATTAGGATGAAACCGCGAAACCTTGTAGCTGGTTCCCCAAAGAAACAGGGCAACCGCCAGGCAGATAATCTCCAGAGCCCGGCCGCGAAACAGTGACTCGCTTTGCCTGTCCGCGCGCACGGCATGGGTTCTCGCCAGCGTGTCGTCGTCAAACAAGCCGTTGGCAGATCCCGCGATTTGGCTCCCCGCCGTCAATTCGTGGTTCTCCTGCTTCTATGCGCTTAGAATGCACCCCACCCGCTTCAGGTTGTATGAGATACAACAAGAATCTTTAACGGCTGCCCCGCTTCAAAAAATCCGCATCGGTACTGCTTTTCCACCGCCGCACAAGGGAAGAGAGCAATTCTGGACAGAAATCCCCTCAGAACTCACACATGATCATTGCGCACGTCTTTGCACCCATCCAACCGACATCGCCGCGGAATCCCCGCACAGGAGAATGCAATGCAGATTCATTTCAAAGGAGTCTACTATTACTTCACCGATACACAGCTCATCGTGGCCGCTGTTGTACTCGTAGTCGTCGTCCTCATCGCCGTTGGCGTCTACCTTCAATATCGCAAAGCCAAAACCCTGGCACTCCGCCAGCGCTTCGGCTCGGAGTACGACCTCGCCGTTCTCAAGCACGGTTCCACCAAGGAAGCCGAAGCCAAGCTGGCCGGCCGCACAGCACGTGTTCAAGCCTTTGAAATCCGCAATCTCGGAGCCACCGAGCGTGAGCGCTTTGTCGCCGAGTGGCATACCGTGCAATCGCGTTTCGTCGATCATCCCAAACCCGCCGTCACTGAAGCCGACAATCTGGTCAACGCTCTCCTTGAAGCCCGCGGCTATCCCCTGGCCAGCTTCGAGCAGCGCGCGGCCGATATCTCCGTCACCTATCCGCGCGTCATTGAAAACTACCGTCTTGCACATGCCGTAGCCGTCCGGCTCAGTCCGGTTGAAGCCACCACCGAAGAGCTGCGCACCGCAATGATTCAATACCGCGACATCTTCGACGAGCTCATCCAGCCGAAGAGACTCAGCGAAACAAGCGTCGCCGCCTAACTCGACACACCCTAGGCCGACGTTTGCGGCGCGAAGGGGTCTGGCGCCTGCCAGACCCCAGCCAATCGCCAGGAGGATCGAACAATGAAACCTCTCGCAAATCTCATTCGACATGCCCGCAAGTCGGCATTCCCCTTCTTGCTCCTGGTGGGCACATGCACGCTGGCAGCCGCGCCGGGCTTCGCCGGCGAATCAACCTCTGAGACCATCCAGGCAACTTCCACGCAAGCCGGCCGCGACATCGCTCTCACACTGGTCGTGTATAACTACTCCACCCCATCGGACCTGCGGCTTCTCTCCCTGGCCTTTCAGGGCGGTCAGGATCGAGGCCTGGCCGCTGCGCTCTCCAATACCAAAGCGGTCGGGCATTGCGCTATTACAGGAGAGCCCGGCTATGACGTTGCCTTCATCCAGGTGCAGCTCACGCCCACCGGGCGCAGAATCACATTCATCGCCAGCCGTCCGCGTTTGTCCGATGAAGACGACCCGCCGCCGCTCGTCCAGACCTTCGACCTGGCTGTCGGCCAATTCGACCTGAACGACGCCGACCACTCCAAAAGCACAGGTTTTCTCTACCCCGCAAGCAAGCTGGTCATCGATTCCGCGGGAGAGTTCCACTACGATCTCGCTGGCGATCCCTGGACGCTGATCAATGTCCTCGATGTCCTCAATTCCCCCGGCACCCCCGCATAAGTTGAGCGAACCAGCCAGAGCAGCGTCGTCGTAACTCGGCCAGAGTTCAACCTAACTCGACAGGCAACCCGCTCATCCCCCCGGAAGAATCACATTGAGGCGGGCTGCACACTCTCTGTTTTTCCGGTTCTCAATCTTCCCGCGAAAATGGGTGCCCCATCCATCGCGCAGCCTTATCGCGCGATGGGTGGGAGAGCACGAACCTATGCATCCTCCGCTTCAAGTATCTTCCGCTATTCCGGCATTACCGTGGCCTTCAAATACCACGTTTGACGTATTCACCAGGGTTAGCCCCAACGACTCGCTTGAACGCCTTACTGAATGCAGCGTCGGACTCGTAACCGACCGACCGAGCGATGTCTATGAGCTTTTTGTCACGCTGTTGTAGTAACTGCATCGCCTT
>CAYZVG010000355.1:0-3313 GCA_964481595.1 uncultured Occallatibacter sp.
GCGTCGTGCGGCTTGAAAGCCAGGCTCACAGCCAGGCACACCACACCCGCCCATTCGAATCGCCTCTTCATGAAGCACCAAACAGCCACCAGGCACAGCCCAATCACAATGCCCGCGGCATTGCCGATAATGGTCAGCACTTCGCTGTTGGCCAGCACAAAGCCGATCAGTGCTCCCGCAATCACCGGCTCGAACCCGGCGCTCAGATTCCACATCAGGTACGCGGCCAGCAGCAGGCACGCGGCCATGGCGACCATCCACAGCGCGTGCGCCGGCCCCCATGGCAAAAACGCAAACGGCGCAACAAGAAACAGTGAAGTAGGCAGATTGATGCAAACCAGAACCGCCCTCTCGACAGAGCGGGCGATATTCGGGTCAGCAGGAAATTGTCCTCCGTCTGCCCGGTATTCCTTCAGGATCTCCCCATCCTTATATGGATCGCTATGGTGGATCACGCACCGCGCAGCGTAGTAGATCGCTTTAAAGTCCGACATCGGCCCCGGCACAATGTTCTCCAACACCACTCCCAGCAGCAGAAACACCACGCCGCCCAGCAGCATCAGATACAGACCGTCGAGCCGTTCCCTTGTCAATGAGAACCTCTTACCGCCGCAGCGCCGGGCAGCTCATCCGCTACGCGTTTGCCGGCCTCAGCTTCCTCAGCTCCAATCCCAGCCTTCGACGCTCCAGCAGTGGCGCACGCTGCCAGGTACCACGCAAGCCACACCGGCGCGGTCAACACATACACTCCAGAGATGATTTTGAAGCCGTAGATCATCGCCGCCACCACCAGCACGCTCAAGCCCGCCAGCACCGTCAACAGCGAACGCACGCGTGTCCGGTACGCGGCATCCAGCAGCGCGGGCAGGGCCAATGCCTGGTCATAGAGCCAGCAATACGGCGCGGCCACAAGTGACACCAGCGCCAGCAGACTCCCGTCGCTCATCCAGTTCCACGTATGCCGCCTGCGCCAGTAGTAGGCAAGCGCCCAAGCGCAGGCCACTGCTGCCGGCAGATACTGCACCCATAGTGCCCGCGGGAAGAACCACTCGCGCAGCACCACGCTCAGGCAGGGAATAAACTCCTCTTCGATCACTGGCGCATGCATCATCGCCGAGTACCCGCTCCACGCCGCCGGATAAAGCAGAGCGGCAACGGCTGAACTGGCCGCCAGCGCCGTAACCGCGCCGGCCAGCACCCGGTAGCTTTTTGTCACCGCAATCCACAACAGCAGCACAGCGCCAAACGGCAGCAGCAGATGCGGCTTCAGCGCGCACAGCCAAAGCGCCATCCCGGCCAAAAACGGCCGCGTCCCTTGCAGACGTTGGAACAGCACCAGCCCCAGCAGGGCAAACAGCGCCGTCTGCCCCATCATCAGGCAGCACAGCGATGGCGCAAACGAGAGCATCAGCCAGTGAATGCGATTCTGCCGGCGTCCATGCATCTCCCAGATCAGCCGGCCGGAAACCAGCAGGCAGCCCAGCAACTCCAGCGACCACAGCAGCGCTCCAACGCGCAGGTTCACAAGCCCCAGCGGCAGCGCCAGCGGCAAGGCCCACGGCGGGTTGCGCATATAGAGGATGCCGTACCCGGCCGGCAGCCCTGCGTTGCGCTCAATGCGCCCCATCGCCGCCGTGTCGTATGGATTCGCATGATGAGCTAGTTGTTGGCCAGTCGCCCAAAACACAACATAGTCCCGCGTGCTGGCGGCTTTGCCGGCCAGAGGCGCAACCAGCAGAAACATCGCAATCAGCGCAAAGGCCAAGCCTCCCGCCGTCGCAATCGAAAGCTCCGCTAAATCGTTGTCGGAATTGGCTCTGGTTTTACCGGTCATGCCTAGTAGGTTCGCTACCTCATTCTCTATCCCCGCTCCCGCGCCTGCATCCCCCTGATAGGAATGATGTGTCCAACTTCCGTGTCATGCAAAACTTTGCTCTGTATACGCGGCTGTTCGTTATGGGGCACTGGTGTAAACAGCCGTATACAGTCGTTCTCACCTCTTGCAAATGCAGGACTTAGTACATCGTTGATTTAAAAGGGGCGGAGAAAAGAATCAAGATTGGCACGTCAGATGCTATGTCCAGGGTGCCCCGGCAGAGGCTGGGTCGACTCTACGATCGGAGACCGATATGAATAACCTGCTTCTCAAGCTCTACGTCAAGCTCCAGGAACTGAAGGACCGCGAGGAAGGTCAGGACCTGGTTGAATACGCCTTGGTCGTCGCTTTGGTTGCATTTGGCGCGACTGCTGGAATGGGCGCACTCGCCGGCGGCATCAACACCGCCTTCAACAATATCAGCACCAAGCTGGCGAGCGATATCACCAGCATCCTGCTGTAAGCAGTTTTACGCAGCACAGTTTCTTGTGATGCTCTTGCCAGAGAGTTGCGGAGCGGGCTGATCGCCCGGCGTAGTCTCTCCGGCAAGAGCACTAAATTCCAGTTGGTCGGCGGCAGGAGTTGGGCCATTGGCAATTGGATACGACACTAATCTCTCGGTGTTTCCGTTCGCTTACCATCGGCAAGAGAACGGAGTATCGAGCCAAACGTCTCTCGTGCTGCGGCCAAGTCCGAGCCGGAGAATTAACTCCTAAATAAGGAAAGGGATGACAATGAACAACCTGCTTATCAAGCTCTATGTCAAGCTTCAGGAACTCAAGAACCGTGAAGAAGGTCAGGACCTGGTCGAGTATGCTCTGGTCGTGGCTCTGGTTGCGTTCGGCGCTACCGCCGGAATGGGCGCATTGGCTGGCGGCATCAACACCGCCTTCAACAACATCAGCACCAAGCTGGCGGGCGACATCACCAGCATCCTGTTCTAAGTCTCATCCAAGGGAGCTGATTCTCATTTGTCTTGCGGGAGTGTTACGGCCTCCGGTTCATCACCGGGTCGTATCCTCCCCGGCAAGGGCCATCAAGGTGTTTTAATTTCGCTCGAATGTTGATCCTCCATTGACCCGGATGACCAGGAATCTTTCGAGTTCTCGCCTTGCCGGCAGAACTTGCGGAGAACGGAGCGGAACCCATGATGGACCGTTTCTTAATGACGATTTACTTGAAGCTCCAGGCCCTGGCCCGCGATGAGTCGGCTCAGGATCTGGTTGAGTATGCTCTTCTCGTCGCCCTCGTCGGCTTTGGCACGACAGCCGGCATGGGCGCTCTCGCGCAGGGCATAAACGGGGTATTCAACACGGTCAGCACCAGGCTAGCGACCGACATCAACTGCTATCTGCTCTGTTTCTTATGAGCAGCGCACTCTGCTAAAGGACTGCACGCTGAAGAGAGCGCATGTCGTACTGTCTGCTGCAGGAACTT
>CAYZVG010000356.1:0-3301 GCA_964481595.1 uncultured Occallatibacter sp.
TTTCAAATGCTGCGTAAGGCGGAGGCGGAACGGTTCGACGACCGGTTCGGGGACCGCGGGGGCACGAGTCTGCAGCAATCGCAGGCGTTGGCGCTGGCCGTGCGCGGGGACGATGTGCCGGCTATTGACGATCGGACAACCGGTTCGGCGGAGATGCCTAAACGGACGCGGCTGAGCATGATTGCCATTGAGGAGCGGGCCTTGCGCGCGGAGACGGAACTGAACAGGCAGGCGCAGCTCAATAAGGTTCTGGAGCGGGAGATGCGGGCGCTCAAGAGCGAGCACGAACGCGTGGGCCAGCGCGTGAAGCGTCTGTTGACGCAGCTCGACGAGGCGCAGATTTAAGAGACGCCGCGAGGGCGTTCTCGGTCGGCTTCCATTCCTTCCTATTACAAAGCTGGAGCGCATAAGAGATTTTCCATCGCCCCTCGGGGGCGGGCTCCATGGAATCGCGCGATTCCTCGCTTTGCGCCCACGGCTCTTGGTTGTGACGCGGGGCAAGTTGGCGCGGATACAATATCGGGATGGGGTTTTGTGCTTACCGGGGACCAGCGCTGGGAACCTGTCTGAGACAGGCGGGGCGACCGCGATGAAGAATCTTCTGCGCCTGCTGCGCTACGGGCTTCCGTATTCACTGAAGTGGCTGCCGGGGGTGCTGCTGCTGGCCGTGACGGGCATCCTCGACACTTTCCGCGTACTGCTGCTGCAGCCAATCTTCGACAAGGTCTTAAGGCCGGATGCGCCCGAAGGCCCGATTGTGCTCGGCCTATCCACGACTCCCTATCATTTCGATCTGAGAATGCTGGTTCCGCACTTCATCCACATGCACAACGCGTGGGATGTGGTGGCCGCGGCGATGGTGCTTACGACCGTTCTGAAGGGGCTGTGCGACTACACGGGCACCTACCTGGTGAACTACGCGGGGTTTGGCACCATTACCGACATGCGCAATCACCTGTACGAGGTGACGATGCGCCGCTCGTCGAGCTTTTTTCACAAGCATCCGACGGGAACGATTCTGTCGACGCTGATTAACGACGTGGACCGGGTGCAACTGGCGCTCAGTTCGGTGATTGGCGATTTCCTGCAGCAGTTTTTCACTTTTCTGGCCGGCATTGTTCTGGTGATCCACCTGGGCGGATGGCTGAGCTGGGCGCTGGTATTGTTCATCCCGGTGGTGATTACATCGGCGCGCAAGATTGGGCACGAGGTGCGTACGCGGACGCGCACCGGGCAGGACAAACTGGCCGAGATCCAGAACATTCTGCATGAGACGGTGACGGGCAATCGTATTGTGAAGGCCTTCAACACCGAGGTGTGGGAGATTCTGCGCTTTAAGACCGCGGCGCGGCGGCTGTTCAGGGCCAATCTGCGCAACGTGCGGATTCAATCGATCAGCTCGCCGCTGATGGACACCCTTGGCGCGATCGCCATTGTGATGTTTCTGCTGATTGGCCGCACCGAGATTCTGGCCGGGCGCATGACCACGGGCCTGTTTGCGTCGTTCATCATTCTGCTGTTCAAGTTGTACGATCCGGTGCGCAAGTTTGCTTACTTCTACAACAGTTTTCAGCAGGCGATGGGCGCGTCGGGGTCGATCTTTGCGTTCTTTGACGCCGAGGACGACGTGAAGGAGCGGCCTCATGCGGTTGCGCTGAAGCGGTTCCAGAACACGATCCGGTTTGAGAATGTGGGCTTCTCCTATTCGACCGAAGAGGGCGAGCATCAGATACTGCACAACATCGATCTGGATGTCCGCTCGGGCGAGGTGCTGGCGCTGGTGGGGCCGAGCGGGGCGGGCAAATCGACGCTGGTGAATCTGATTCCGCGGTTCTTCGACGTGAGCACGGGATCGATTCTGATCGACAAGAAAGACATTCGCACCTACACGCTGGCGTCGTTGCGGCGGCAGGTGGCGCAGGTGTCGCAAGAGACGATTCTGTTTAACGACACGGTGCGCAACAACATTGCCTACGGCCAGCCGGACGTGAAACGTGCGGTGGTGGAAGAGGCTGCGCGCAACGCGCTGGCGCACGATTTTATCCAGCGCATGCCGCAAGGGTACGATACGGTGATCGGCGAAAAGGGATTCCGGCTGTCGGGCGGGGAGCGGCAGCGCATCGCCATTGCGCGCGCCATCCTGAAGGATGCGCCGATTCTGATTCTGGACGAGGCCACGTCGGCTCTGGATGCGGAGAGCGAATCGCTGGTGCAGGCGGCGTTGGCGAACCTGATGAAACACCGCACGGTGATGGTGATTGCGCACCGGCTGTCGACGATACGGCGCGCCAATCGCATTGTGGTGCTGGAGGATGGGCGTATAACGGCTGTGGGCACGCATGAGGATCTGCTGCTGGCGTCGCCCACTTACCAGCGGCTGTACCAACTGCAGTTTATGGATCAACCCGATATGCAACCCGAGACGCAGCCGGCGGAGCCTTTGATGCCGTTCCTGCCGGGATGCGAGCCGGCACTGGCAACCAGGACAGAGGAGTAAGCAAGGAATGCCGATCTATTCGATGACCGGATTTGCGCGGGTGCAGGCAAACGTGCCGCTCGGCAGCCAGGAGCAGCTGAACTACACGTTGACGGCGAAGACCGTGAATCACCGCTTTCTGGATGTTCAGTTGCGCCTGCCGCAGGGCGCCGATGCGCTGGAAATGGAACTGCGCAAGGCGCTGAAGGAAAACCTGGTGCGCGGGCATGTAGAGCTGACGTTGCAGGTGGACCGCAGCAGCCAGCAGAAGGCCGGCTACAATCGCGAGCTGGTGGCGGCGTATCTGGCTGCGTTTGCGGCGGCCAAGAGCGATCACCAGCTTACGGGCGAGCCTGACCTGAATGTGGCGTTGCGCATGCCGGGAGCACTGACGACGGAGAATCGCGGGGACGGCGATTTGTCGGCTCTGGAAGAGAGCGTGCGGCAGCAGATCGGTCCGCTGCTTGAAAAGCTGAAGCAGATGCGCGCGCGGGAAGGGGATTCGCTGGCGGAGATACTCAACGGCACGCTCGACCGGCTGGCGGAGGCGACCGAGCAGGTGGCCAAGCTGCGGCCGGAGATCGAGCAGCGCTACCAGGAGCGGCTGACACAGCGGCTGACGGCGGCCACGGGATCGGAGTTCAACCGGCAACGGTTGCTCGAAGAAGTTGCGGTGCTGGTGGAGCGGAGCGATATTGCCGAGGAGCTGACGCGTTTGACCGCGCATATCGGGCATTTTCGCGAACTGCTGGCAGTGGGCGGCGAGGTGGGCAAGAAGCTTGACTTTCTGCTGCAGGAGATGAACCGCGAGGCCAACACGCTGCT
>CAYZVG010000357.1:0-3274 GCA_964481595.1 uncultured Occallatibacter sp.
GCTACCGGGCGCAGAATAAATGGCCGGGAGGGACTCAGACTCACTGCTGCTCCTTATGATGGTGGCCCGTTTGCAAACCGTTCGCGCCGGCGCCCGTCGCCGGCCTTCCCGCGGCCGCGCCTTGTCCTGAAGATGGTCCCGCTCCCTGCCCCGGACCTTGTCCTGCCGCGCCCGTGTGCTGATGGCTTTGGGCCAGCGTTGCGCTCACTTGCGCTCCCGCGTGTAAACGGTCCGCGCCATCGATCACCACTTTGTCGCCGGTCTGCACACCGCTATCCAGAATCGTCACCTGGCCCTGCGCAAGCGCAATCTTCACCGGCTGCATCGCTACCGTGGATTTGCCGCTCGCGTCGGTGCTCACCACCCAAACAAAATTGCCCTGCAGCCCGCTCTGGATGGCCACCGAGGGAACCACCAGCGCGTTGGGGCGCTGCTCCATCACCAGGTGCATGTTCACAAACTGGTCGGGAAACAGTGCTTCGTTCTCGTTGTTGAACACCGCCTTCAGCTTTGCGGTTCCCGTCGTCGGGTCAATCTGGTTATCGGCGGTCAGCAACTGGCCAGCCGCTAGTTTTTGCGTATCGCTGTGGTCGTAAGCGTCCACCGGAAGTGACTTGGCTGCTCTCAGCTTGGCCAGCACCTGCGGAAGCTGGTTCTCCGGCAGCGTAAAGTCAACCGCAATCGGCCGGAACTGATTGATGATCACAAGATTCGTCGTGTTCGCGGTAATAATGTTGCCGGGGTCCACCAGCCGCAACCCGATCTTGCCGTTGATCGGCGACTGAATCGAGCACCAGTCAAGTTGCAGCTTCGCGTTCTCAATCGCCGCATTGTCTGACTGGATGGCGCCTTCATACTGTCCCTGCTGCGCCTGGTCGGCATCCATCGTTTCTTTTGAAACCACCCCAGCCGCATAAAGCGCCTTGTAGCGCGCATATTCCGCTTGTGCGTTCTTCAGCAGCGCCTCGTCGTGCGCAAGTGTGCCCTTGGCCTGGTCCAGCGCGGCTTTGTACGGTGCAGGGTCGATATTCATGATCGTCTCCCCCTGCCGCACCTCTTGCCCTTCGGTAAACTTTACCGGCAGCAATTGCCCGCTCACCCGCGCCTTCACCGTGACGGTCATATACGGCGTTACCGTGCCCAGACCGGTAAGATAAATCGGCATTGGCTGCTGCATCACGGGCGTCACCTGCACCGGTACCGGACGGCTCATCAGCGACTGCGCCTGCTTCACGCTCGCGGCTGCAGCCTGCACGTGGTTCTGGTAGATCCGCCACGCGACAAAACCCAGTATGCCGATCACGATCAGGTAGATAATTACCCGGATCCATGGTTTCTTTGGCGCTATCGGCTCTGCGTGATCGCCGATTTTGGATTGGAAGGAGACCTGTGGGGTTTCAATGGGCATGGTGTCGGTTCTCGTCGTTTCCTTTAGATCGATACTTGCACAGCATCGTGCGTGACTAATGTGCCCTGCAATATCCTGTGTTTTTCGAATATTTAGGGTTCTTTCGCCGATGTTCTAGCAGACGGATTCATCTCGCGAAAGGTTGCGGCTCTTCCACGGCATCGTGAGAAAGCTGCTTGATGCCAACAATCGGGTTTTTATCGATTGTTTCCTGTGGACCAAGTCGCGACCATTGTATGACAGCAGACCGCCCTGGGCGCAATCGTCTCCGTCACCATTGGTGGCGCGTTCTCGCGCCGTTTCCCCGTACCCGGCGTGCGGGCAGCTTCCGTTTCCCGCCGCTCCCATCTCTCCTCAAGTTTCAAGTAAGTCGATACGGCGCAGTTAACGCGACTATCAGGCGGCTTCAGCCTTGCACCATCCCCGCCAACACGTCGTATTAGGCGGGATGCTATAAGGCATATTATCCTCAGAGTTTGCGGAGGTAAGGTGATGAGAGTAATCATTTTCGGGGCCACGGGCATGGTTGGCCAGGGCGTGTTGCGCGAGTGCCTCCAGGACCCCGGCGTCGAACTGACCGTCACCATCGGGCGCGCCGTCGTCCAAACCACCAAAGACCGGCTTCATCAAATCCTCCATCCCAACATGGAAGATCTTTCCTCGAACGAGCATCTGCTCACCGGTCTCGATGCCTGTTTCTTCACCCTTGGCGTCTCTTCAGCCGGTATGAGCGAGGCCAATTACGAGCGCATCACCTACGGCCTCACCCTCCACGCAGCCCAGACCCTCAGCCGCCTTAACCCCGGCATGACTTTTGTCTACGTCTCCGGGCAGGGCACGGACTCTACTGAAAAAGGCGGCACCATGTGGGCCCGCGTCAAGGGCCGTACTGAGAATGCGCTGCTCGCCCTGCCGCTCAAGGCCTACATGCTTCGCCCCGGCATCATCCAACCCCTTGACGGCATCAAGTCCAAGACCATCGCCTATCGCATTGCCTACGCCGCTGCCCGCCCTGTGCTTCCGCTGTTGCGTTCGGCGCTGCCCAACCAGATACTCACCACCCGCGAAATAGGCAAGGCCATGCTCAAGTTGGCCCGCCAGGGCTACCCCAAGCCGATTCTGGAGATCAAAGACATCCGCGCCCTCCTCAGCGCGTAGGAGCGCCTCCGCCCGGCGCTCCGGCTCAAACGCCATTGCCAGGAGCAAGATACCCCTGTCCACCCGCCCCTGAAGCTGCTAGAGTGAAATTCCACGGAGGCCGCTATGGCTGCTGGATTTCTTCTTCCAGGCAGTGACGAAACAATCGATCTGCAGCAGCAGGTGGCCCGATTGCAGGCGTTGCTTGAGGCCTCACGCCAGGTCCACTCCACCATCAGCGAAAATGAAGTGCTCGAGCAGGTGCTCCGCATCGTGGTCCGCGAGTTGGAGATGGCCGGCGCGGCCTTCCCCACCGCCGGCCTTGTCTATGGCGACGATCCCGCCTCCAGCGAATCCCAGCTCATGTGGCCGCTTGACGACCGCCAGGGCAATCGCATGACCGACCTCGTCGTTGCGCCGCCCGACGGCCGCGAGCTTACCCTCTACGAGGCCGACTTTATTGAGGGTCTCGCCCTGCAGGCTGCCGTAGCCCTTGAGAATGCCCGCTTCCACAAGCGCAACGTCGAGTTTGCCCGTGTGCAACAGGATCTCGACGCAGCCCGCGCCATTCAGCGCTCGCTCCTGCCGCAAACCCTGCCCGCCATCGACGGCTACTCCGTGGCCTTCCGCTCCGACACCTGCTATGAAGTGGGCGGCGACTACCTCGACATCGTCGAGGAACCCGATGGCAGCCTGCTCATCGTCGTGGCCGATGTGGCCGGAAAGGGC
>CAYZVG010000358.1:0-3270 GCA_964481595.1 uncultured Occallatibacter sp.
GTGGTGGCGCCGGTGCTGGGCCCCACGCTGGGCGGCTGGCTAACGGACACCTTCAGTTGGCGCTACGCGTTCTACATCAACATTCCGGTGGGCATTCTGGCGGTCATCATGATCAGCCGCTTCGTCCACGATCCGCCGTACATTAAGAACGCAAAGGTGAGCCCGTTCGACAACATCGGATTTGGAATGCTGATTGTGTGGACAGGGTGCCTGCAGATTGTGCTGGACAAGGGCCAGGAAGACGACTGGTTTGGCGCGGTTTGGGTGCGCTGGGCGGTGGCGGCCATGGTGCTGGCGCTGGTGGGGTGGCTGTGGCGTTCGTGGGCCAACCCGAAGGGGCTGGTCGATCTGCACATACTGAAAGACCGCAACTTCCGCACCGGCTGCTTCATGATTGCCATGCTGGGCATGTGCATCTACATCACGATTGCCATTTTGCCGCTCTACTACCAGGAGATTCTTGGCTACACGGCGTTTACAGCGGGGCTGGTGGTGGGTCCGCGCGGCATTGGATCGTTTATTGGCTCGCCGATTATCGGGTTTCTTGCCTCGCGCATGGATCCGCGCAAGCTGCTGTGCGCAGGATTTCTTGGCTTCGCCGTCTGCGCGTTCATCTTTGGCACGGTGAACCTGGACATTGGGCCGTACACGCTGCTGATACCGATTACTCTGACGGGATTTGCGTTGAGCTTTGTGTTTGTGCCGCTGGCCACCATGGCCACTTCTACCATCTCAAACAAGGAGATGGGCAACGCGACGGGGCTGTTCAACATGCTGCGCAACATTGGCGGTTCCATCGGCATTGCCATGGCCACGACGGCGCTGATCCGGCGCTCGGCCTTCCACCAGAATTATCTGGCGGCGGGGCTGCCTGCATCGAGCGCGGAGCTGCAGCAGAAATCGTCGATGATGGCGGCCTATCTTAGCCACCACGTTGGCCCGGCAGCGGCGCGGCCTGGCTCGTACGGTCTGATTTATGGGCAGATGCAACAGCAGGCGGCGCTGCTTTCCTACGTAGATGTTTTCCGCTGGACGGTGGTGTTGGCGCTGATCTGCGCCGCGGCTACCTGGATGTTCAAGAAGCCTGCAAAGTTCGCCGCGCCGCCGCCGGGGGCGCATTGAGAACGGGACGCAGTACGACTGCCAGAGTTGCTATCCTACGCCGCATCTCCAAAGACGCGGACGCCGGCTTGGCGCGCGGCCTCAGCCAACTTCCTGTCGAAGGTGGCCAGCGGAGCGCTTCTTCGCAACGCCAGTTCAAGATACGTGGCGTCGTAGGCTGTGAGTTTGAATACGCGGCTGAGGTGCATTATCTGTGCCTGGCTCTCGGCTGGAGGGAACGGGTCTTGGATAATCTTCCAGAACGACATACCGGATAGAAAATCGGCGGATTCATCGGCTCGAATCACGCGGTGACGCTCCGCCAGCAAGAGCGTGTTAGCCACTTCCGGATACCAGAGTGCCGGAACCATCGCCCCGGATGCGCGCACATGTTCCAGACACTTACCTGCCAGCTCCGCTTCGTCCGGGGCATTCCGTTTCAGAAGCCACGCCAGCGACATTGACGCGTCGAGGACCAAAGTCACGGTCGCCCTTCCTCAATCCAGGCACGGATCTGCTCGTGAGAGACGCCCGTGATCTTCGGATTCCTGAGCCGCTGAAAGGCTGCCTCGATCTCCTCGGGGGAGTGCTTTGGCGCAGCAGACTGCACCGGAACAACCTCAGCCTTGGCCTGGCCGCGCACGGTGATCGTGAAACGCTCTCCCTGCTCGACCCTGCGCACAATCTCGGCAAGCTTGGTCTTGGCCTCGAAGATGCCAATCGTAGAATTCGCAGCCTTCGGCATCGCTTCCCTCCAAACCAACTAGTTGATAAACCAGTTTACTCCGATCCGCCGATTTTCTCCATTCCTCCGCTGCACATTCGCGTCAAAACGCTTCACTCTCCCCAGGGAACGAAGCGCCGCTGGGCTTCGTCGTACTCCTCAATGCTGCCGGTCAGGATGTCGTAGTACCAGCCGTGGACGCGCAGGCGGCCCTCGGCAATGGCACGGGACACGGAGGGCTGCTCGCGCAGATTCATCAACTGCGCCACCACGTTGCCGCGGATGAGCGACGCCAGCTCGGCACTGTCGCCGTCAGCGGGGTTGAGCGGCTGGCGGTGGCTGAACGCTGACTCGACATGGCGCAGCCAGCGGTGCGCCTTGGGCAGCTTCTTCAGGCCTTCCTGGTCAAGGGCCGCCTTCATGGCTCCGCAATCCGAGTGCCCACAAACGATCGCATCCTTCACCTTGAGCACGTCCACGGCGTATTCAATGGTGGCTGTAACTCCGTCCACTTCGTGGTTGAGAACCGGCACCACGTTACCGGCGTTGCGCGTGATGAACAGATCGCCGGGGCCGGTTCCCAGAATCAGATCGGGGAGAACGCGCGAATCGGAGCAGGTGATGAACAACCACTCCGGCGATTGCCGGTCGGCAAGCAAGCGAAACTGGCTGCGGCGCTCGGGGAAGACTTCCGCGCGGAATCGTTTGTGGCCTTGTACTAACCTTTCCATTGTGTTTTGACCTCCATAAAAGAGCTGTGGCGCATAACCGCCAATGACAGCCTAACGCAAGACGCCTGGCTGCCACCCCAGACCTGCGCTCACAGAGCCGATGGACGCCGCTCTGATACCTTTTCCGTTGGTGGCTTTCTTCCGTGAGGATAGGACGTGGCGACAACACTCATGCGAACGCACCGGCTGTTGTTCCGGCTGGCTCTGACGATTGTGAGCCGAGTATTGATTGTGCGCGACAATCTGTTGGATGCATTTGCGCGCGGGCCGCACGCTGCGGAGCATGGCGTGCGCGTGATGCGGCTGGTCATTGACTCAGCGCCCAGCGTTTTGGACGCGGTCTACGTTGAACCGGAGAACGCAACAGCGGCGCTGCTGCTCTGCCACGGCATTGGCGAAACCGTCGAGCACTGGATGGGTGTGCAGCAGATTCTGGCCAGGAGCGGCGTGGCTTCGCTGGTATTTGACTATTCGGGCTACGGCAAAAGCACCGGCGCGATTCACTGGGAGCAACTGGAACGGGATGCGGTCGCAGCATTTGGGGCGATGAGGAACCTTGCTCCGCAACTGCCTGCATCAGTGCTGGGATTCTCACTGGGCAGCGGCGTTGCGGCGGCGGCCATGGGCAGGATTCCGGCCGATTCTCTCATCCTGTGCGAGGCATTCACGTCGTTTCGCGCGGCGGCTCAGGCGGCTGGAGTTCCAAAAGCTCTT